>JALGSS010000384.1 GCA_029821745.1 Candidatus Zipacnadia bacterium | reverse complement strand
CGCCCGGTGACGCCAGAGCGCTCGCCGAAGCCGTGCGCGCGGCCTGTCGTGGCGAGAAGCCGACACGGCGTTCGGAAGCCCTACAGACCTTCGCGCCTCACGCCCTCGGTGCGACGCTGCTGGAAGGCATTGAGCGGCTGCTTTCCTGAGTGCGCGCGTCTCTAGAGGCGGGGCGGGTAGCGCTTCACCCAGTCACAGACCTCACGGATGGTCTCCGGTTCGCACAGAGGCGTCATGACGCCCGCCGACGTGACCACGATTCCTCGGTGATGGGATAGCGCGCCGAGGTCCTCCTCGATTTGGGCAATGATCCGGCTTGCGGATCGCGTCCAGAGAACCGCGTTGGTCCCGCCCACCAGGCATTTGTCGGGACACCCCGTGCGCCCGTCCAGTAGTGTCGTGTCGCCCAAGGTCGGCGAGGTGAACGCCTCAAAGGCATTCGCCGGCACGCGTGAAAGCTGCGGCAGCAGGTGCTTCAGCAGTCCACACATGTGCAGGACGAAGAGACGCCCGGCGCCCTGAAGCATGTGGCCGTAGTCGCTGATGTGCCGGAAGCAGTACCGTTCGTACTGAGCCGGTGAGATCAGCGTCGTTGAGGTATTCTCGGAGAAGTAGATGATGTCGGCGGGCGACGTCTCCGCGACGAGCCTCGTCTTCTCAAGCAGCACCTGATGCAAGGCCTCGAATAGCTCCTCGACTGCCTCGCGGTGGTCGGCCAGCAGCAGGTGGGCGTTCTCCACGCCGGCCAACCACTCCACCCAGTACATGAGGGGCGATTCGCCTATGGTCGTCGCAGTGATGGCGATGTCACCCAGTTCGCCGCACCGCTGTTTCGCGGCTTGAAGGGCCTCTCCGTTGATGTCGGGCGTGCAGTCGGCGAACCAGTCCGTCATCAGCTTGATGTCCTCAAGCGTACGGACCGGGAACTGTATCGGGTGCCAGGACTGGGAACCCGGGTCGAACCGTCTGACCAGCTCCACCGACCCGCGGGGCGT
Organism: Candidatus Zipacnadia bacterium; assembly: GCA_029821745.1. GTDB lineage: Bacteria > Armatimonadota > Zipacnadia > Zipacnadales > JABUFB01 > JALGSS01. The sequence continues at coordinate 4,853 of JALGSS010000384.1, read as the reverse complement.
ATGGTAGATGGTCCGGAGGATGTCGCCGTCGCGGACCTGCTCTTCGCGCGTTCGCTGTCGCCGTTCGTGGAGAGCGGAGCCGACGCCCTCGTGTCGGTCACTGCCGACCCAGTTGTGGATGTCGGCGAGAGTCATGTCCCGGAAAGGCGCCTCCCGGTGGTGCGGATACGCGGCATCCAGCTTCGGCCAGAACGGCAGGCGGTCGACAGGCTCCATGCGGACGGCTGCCAACCAGAGCTCCCTCGGGGTCATCGACATGGCCGTTCGTCACCTTCCTGGGCGAATTCCTGGTATCGGCGCCACGTCTGGCCACCAGTCGCCAAGCGCCCTGCGCATTATAGGTACTCACGGAGGGTTCGCACAACCAGCCGGCGAACTGACATGCATTCCACACCAATGGAGGGACCTCACCATGACCGCTCGTGGCCTTGGGCTTGTAGCTGTCCTCTTGTGTCTATGCATTCTCCCCGCCTCCTCGATGACGCTCGCCCGTGACGGTATGCCGGGCGCGGCCATCGTGTTGCCCCAGGATGCCGGCATCGCCGAACAGACCGCCGCGGCGGAGCTCTGTGACTACCTGACCAAGGTTACCGGCGCGACCTTCCACGTGACCGACGAAGAGACAGCCACCGGGCCATCAATGTATGTCGGCCGGACACAGTTCGCCGAGAAAGTCGGGATCGATGTTGCGAAGCTGGACGAGGAAGCGTGGGTCATCCGGACCGTCGGCGACGACCTCGTCCTTGCAGGGGGCGGCGCTCGCGGTACGCTTTACGCGGTCTACCGCTTCCTGGAGGACATCGTGGGCGTCCACTGGTGGACACCGTGGGAGGAGTCCGTGCCCGACATCGCCACGCTCAAGGTCGACGAACTCGACCTATCGGGCAAGCCCATGATTCGTTACCGCGACATCTACATGCTCTACGGAAACGACGGCGGGCGCTGCGCTGCGAGGAACCGGCTGAACCGACAGGGAGACGCGCGGATCGCGAAGGAGTACGGCGGCTGCATGGACTACGGGCCCCCGTACCATGTGCACACGTTCTACATGTACTTCCGTCCCGACAAGTATCTCGATCAGCATCCCGAGTGGTTCTCACTCATCGATGGGCAGCGCGTGGGCGGGCGACACCAGCTCTGCCTCACGAACCCGGAACTGAGGAAGGCCTTCCTTGCGAAGTTCAGGGGCTTCATCGAGAGTTCCAGGCGCGATGCCAAGGCGCAGGGCGTCCCACCGCCCGTGGTCTTCAGCATCTCTCAGAATGATTGGGGTGGAGCGTGTCAGTGCGATGACTGCCAGGCCATCGCCAAGGCCGAGGAGTCGGAAGCCGGCCCGTTGCTCGACTTCGTCAACTACCTCGCCGACGCCGTCAGGGACGACTATCCTGACGTGTACATCAGCACGCTGGCGTACCAGTACACCCAGAAACCACCAAAGAGCGTCAAGCCGCGGGACAACGTGATCATCCGACTGTGCGATACGCGCAGCAACTTCACGAAGCCTATCACGGCGCCCGAGAACACCGAGTTCCGAGAGTTCCTGCTGAGCTGGGCGGCCATCGCGAAGAACCTGCGCGTGTGGGACTACGCCGTGACGTACGCGCCGCCGCGGGGCTTGCCGTTCCCGAGCGTGCATACCTACCGGGCTGACTACCAGTTCTACTCTGAGCATAATGTCGAGGGCGTGTTCACGGAGCACGAGTACCCGATCATCGGCGATCTGCACGACCTCAAGGCCTGGATGATGATGAAGCTTCTCGAGGACCCGTACCAGGACTATGATGCTCTGCTGCGAACCTTCACGGACGGCTTCTACGGTCCTGCGGGGCCCGAGATTCGGGAGTACTTGGGGATGCTGCAGGCGGCCTGCGACGCCCGGGGTAGCCATGTCGGGATGGGCACGGGTGTTAGCGGGTTCTCGTACCTGAACCTGGGATTCATCCGCGAAGCCCAGGGCCTGTTCGACCGGGCGGAGCGCAAGTTGGTGTCCGAGGCTGCGGGGGACTCCGAATTCTTCGTCCGCCTACGTCACGCTAGGCTTCCAATCGACCGCGCCGCGATGATCCGGTTCAAGGAGATGGCTCGCGAGTGGATATCTCTCGGCAATTCCGCTGAGACCATGCCCCTGGACCGCGATGAGATTGTCTCGCGCGTCAGGGAGACATGGCACACGGCGATCGACCGGCACATTGCTGGACCACGGCAGGAGGCCGAGGGCACGAAGGCCGACGAGGAGATCACGAAGTACGCTGGATTGCCTGTCTTCGTACCATTGCCGGCCAAGTTTCGCGATCTGCCGCCAGGGACCGTGTTCGACTTCACGGCGGACACCAGCCGCAACTGGCGGAACATCGTTGAATTGGTCAAGGACGACGAGGCCGAGAGCGGCTTCACGAACCGTCTTCAGTTCCCGCCGGCCCGAGGAGCCGCCGATCATTCACTCGAGAAATACAAGCTGCCCATGCCGTGGGGCCTGTACCAGCCGACGACCCGCGAGTTCAACTACAGCGAGACCATCAAACCGGAGAGCGTCCCCGGCCCCGGCTACAACTGGTACAAGATGTCCAAGCCGCAACGGATCGGGCCATCGCAGTACCTGTACTTCTTCTGGAGCTGGATCATCCAGGTGGACATTGACAGTGCCATGGACCCGAGGAGCCCTGGCCAGGAGTTCGACGTGTGGGCGCGGATCAAATTCGAGGGCCCGGCCTTCCCGCATGGCAAGGCGGACGACAAGAACGCTATCTGCGTCGAGCGAGTCGTTCTTGTGAAGACCGGAGTTGGTCAATAGCCGAGGCGCGTGTGCTGTTCGCCGCGAATGGCGGCCTGATGCGGCCGGAATCAATCGGAAGGTGGATCAAGAACATGGCCGAACAGAAGCGCCCCAACTTCGTCATCTTCTACACGGATGATCAGGGCTACGGTGACCTGTCCTGCATGGGGGCCACCGACTTCCGCACGCCTTACCTCGACAACCTCGCGGCCACGGGGGCCCGGTTCACGAACTGGTACAGCAACTCGCCCGTCTGCTCACCGTCGCGGGCGGCGTTGATGTCCGGGCAGTACCCGTGCCACGCGGGAGTGCGCTCCATCCTCGCCGGACACCGGCAGGCCACGGGGTTTCCGCAGGAGACTGTGAGTCTGGCGACGGCCCTTAAGCAGCAGGGCTACCGGACGGCAATGGCCGGGAAGTGGCACCTAGGAGTCGCCGAGGAGTCCATGCCGCACAACCACGGCTTCGACCACTGGTTTGGGTTCCTCGCGGGTTGTATCGACTATTACTCGCACATCTTCTACTGGGGGGTGGGGGGCGGCCAGGATCCCGTCCACGACCTGTGGGAAGATGGCGAGGAGATCTATGACAACGGCGAGTATATGACGGATCTGATCACACAACGCGCCGTGGACTACATTGGCGACTTCGCGCGATCCGACGACGACGCTCCGTTCTTCCTGTTCGTGGGCTACAACGCGCCGCATTATCCCATGCACGCGCCGCAAGAGTACTTAGATCGGTTCCCCGGCCTGTCCTGGGACCGGCAGATCATGGCGGCGATGCTCAGCGCCGTGGACGACGGCGTCGGCGATGTGCTGGCGGCACTCGAGCGGAATGGCCTGCGAGATGACACCTGCGTGTTCTTCTCCAGCGACAATGGGCCATCCCGCGAGACCAGGAACTGGTTGGACGGAACGCCGGATCCCTACTACGGCGGCACAGCCGGGCAGCTCAAGGGGCACAAGTTCAGTCTGTATGATGGCGGCATCCGGATGCCCGCGATCATGAACTGGCCTGGACAAATCCCGGCGGCTCAGGTCATTGATGAGCCCCTGGCGACGATGGACGTGTTCCCGACCTTCGTCAATGCCTCCGGGGGTGATGCGGGGGAATACGAACTGGACGGCAGGGATGTCATGCCGGTGTTGACAGAGGGTGCCGCAAGCCCTCATGATGCGATATTCTGGGAGATGAACAAGCAGACAGCAATCTGGACGACGACATGGGCGAGACTAACAACCTCGCAACTGAGTGCCCTGAGATTGCCGGCGAACTGCGCGAATCGGCGGAGAGTTGGCGTGCCGACATCGAGACCCACTGGCAGGAACGCTGGAACAGCGGCGACCGCGAGAACCTGACAGGACATGCCAATAAAGCCGAGTGATCAGCCCTCACGCCATCGCAGGAGACGCAGCTACGCGCGTGAGGCCTGCGACGGTCGATGGGAGGACACGGATCCATGACAACAGAGACCATTGAGAGCGAACTCGTCCAGAAATGCGCCGCGTATCTCCAGGCAACGTACAATGAGGAACTACTGGAACACGATATTCTCCGTAACAACGTGGACGACGGCGCTGGTCAACTCACCATGGAGTGCACCGTGCGTGCCGGCGCCGGCACGTCACGGTGGCAGAAGACTTTCACCTTCAAGGGTGGGCGTGTCACGAACATGACATGGCGGCACTTGGGATAGACGTTCACAACGCCCAGAATCGAGAGGGATGCGCGGCGACCAGCCCGCGACAGGGCTTGGCTTGACGCGTCGATCTCCTGGAGGCGACATGCATGACCGTGCCTGAACGGAAATATGCCTTCCTGGCTGGCTTAGGCTTCGCTGGTATGGAGCCCGAGGAAGTCGTGGGCACTCTTGCCGAGCTGGGGTATCACGGTGTGGAATGGACGCTTGCCCACTTCAACCCGCAGGCGAAGTCCCCCAGCGAGTTGGCACACGTCGCCGATGTGACCAGGCAGGCCGGGTTGGAGATATCGGAGATCGTCGTGCAGCAGGACCTGGTGGTGCGTGACGCAGACCGGATGGACCAGACGTGCGCGTTGATCGAGGATTGCATCCGGT
>JALGSS010000383.1 GCA_029821745.1 Candidatus Zipacnadia bacterium | reverse complement strand
CGGCGCGCGGGGCGTGGCGGAGGAATCATGGGCGAAGCCGGGCGGCATGGACGACCGGATCGAGTTGTACGGCTCCGAGGGCGTGATCATGTGCGATCTGCTCCACGGCAGCGCCTTCCAGACCTACAGCAAGACCGGGTACGACTACGCGGTCGAGAAAGCCGGCAGCACCCAGGGTTGGAGCTTCACGATGTACGAGGAAGCGTGGAATTACGGATTTCCGCAAGAGGCCGCGCACTTTGTGGACTGCGTACTGAATGACCAAGAGCCATTGGAGACGGGGGAGGATGGCCGCGAGGTGATGAGGATCATCTTCGCGGCGTATGAAAGTGCTGCGACAGGCCGCCGCATCGACTTCCCGTACGACCCGCCGAGAGACAAGACGCCGATTGAGGTGTGGGGGAGGCCAGCGGGTATCATGTTGGAATAGGAGGTGATGTTGGAATGCGCGTACGTGTTTCCAACAAAGGGCAAGTCACTATACCCGTGGGGGCCAGGCGGAAAACCGGCATCGAGCCCAACTCTATGGTGGAGGTGGTGGTCACTGACCAAGATGTGACCATCCGCCCGATCAAGCCGTTGAGCGCTTCCGCAGGCGTACTCAGCGAGTACGCCCGGCCCGATGAAGAGCAGGATTGGGACGCAATCCGCCGGCAGACTGAAGAAGCGGTTGCGAAGGAGGTGGCCGGTGCCAGTGCCCGTCGAGTACGCGGTAGACGCTAATGTGATTCTCCGATTTGTCCTCGGGGACGTGCCTGCGCTGTCCAGGAAGGCGCAGGCGGCGTTCAAAGCGGTAGATAACGGGGATGTGGCGTTGAGGTGTGACCCGGTCAACCTCGATCCTACTACAAGGTCTCGTGCGAGGATATCGCCGGGGCGCTGATCCCGGTGGTGAGCGCGGACGGCTTCATCGTGCCGGACAAGGATCGGTACCTGCGGGCACTGGCGCTGTACGGAGAGGGGAAGCTGCACTTCGGGGATGCGTGTGCATGCGCAGCGGCGGAACTCGACTGCGAGGGGCGCTTGCTGTCCTTCGATCGTGCCTTGTCGAAGGTGCCCGGGGTCGAGCGGGTCGAACGGGTCTGACGGGCCGCATCGACCTGGCGTGGGAGCGAGGGAGAGGCAAGACGCGGATTGAGGTGTGGGGGAGGCGACAGACTGGTAACTGAAGTGGATCTAGCCACCAGGCCGGACGGGTGGCGCGTGCGGCACTCTAACACCTGGAGTGGGAGGCACCCTACGTGCTGAGGGAGATCATGGACTCCATCGGGCAGTGGTTGCGTGGCCACGAGTTCCTGAGTTGGCTGTTCAGTGGATGCGGCCTAACTGTCGTCGCAGCACTCTGGAGGCATTTGCGCCAGCGCAAGCGCCGACAGATGCGGGGCTCTGTGACTCAGAGCGCCTCGGCGACGGGAGTCAACGTAGTCGGTGACCACAACACCGTCAGCGTCGACCCGACAGGCCAAGGCCCTGGGCAGACCCAGGGGGGGGCCGACCCCGCTGCTGATGCCCTAGACGCGATACGGCAGGCGCGCTCTTTGACTACTGGCGGGGGCCCTGAAGTACTCGGCGCACTTCGTCTCGCAGTGTCAATAGTGGCCCAACTGGGCATGGCAGACGACGCTCCCTGGATTCAAGCCGAACTCAATGGGTACAACGCGCCCGACGGCGAGGCCGACACCCGGTTGGCGCCCTTCCGTCAGGCGCTTTACCGTCGGGTACAGCCGCGCCTGCGGCTGCAGTTTGAGAGCCCCCCGCAATACCATGAACTCACCATGCCGCCTGAGTTCGAGCATAGGAGCCTTCCGGAAATCCTCAGGTTCTTGGAGCAAGGCCGGAACGAGGGGGCACGCGAAGTCGTGCTCACTGTCCCAACTGCGAGCCGCCCCAAAGTCGCCTCGGCCTTCGCAGAGTCCGGTATGGAAGCGCCCTCCACTATCCCCTTGACGCTGGCGATGGAGGACTTCGAGCGGATCGTCGACGGGGTCCAGAATGCTCTGACGGGCCTCCTCGTCAGGGCGGCGCCTTCCCGCAGGAGCTTTTTCACTTTGTCGACTGCGTGCTGAATGATGCGGAGCCGCTCGGGACGTACGTCCTGAGGACGGGCGCGAGGTGATGAAGATCATCTTCGCGGCGTATGAATCCTCGGCAGAGGGCCCTACTCGATCGCGTCGGGCGTGTCCCCGATGAGGTCGAAGTGAGCGTCGCAATGAACGAGGTCGACGTCGTGGATGCGCGCGGTGACGACCACCAGGCGGTCGGTCAGCGGCACGGTGATGCCCGCCCGGCGGAGGTTGAAGCCAAGGGCCGCCGCTCGCGTCCAGCATTCGTCCGTCACGGGGAGCCACTCCAGCCCGCCGAGGAGGAGCTCCATCTCGCGGTACTCGCCCTGTGAGCGGCATCCCGATAGGAGCTCTGCGGCCACCACATTGCAGACCGCCGCGCGTCCCTCGGCGAGTGCGGCGTCAACAGCATCGGCGACGCCGGAGTCTGCGTCGCGACTGAACTCAATGAATGCGGAACTGTCCAGGAGCGTCAGGCGGCTACTCATCCGCTCTCATCCGCTCCAGGTCCTCGTGGGTCATGTCGAGGAAGTCGGTGCCGCGCTTGCGCCGCAGCTCTTCGCGCAGCAGTTGCTTCACGTATTCCTCGAGTGCCGTCGTCAGTACCTCGCGCTTCGTTCGCGCGGGACTAAGCTCCAATGCCGTTGCCATCAGGTCGGCCGGCAGATCAACTGTCGTCCGCATGGCGCATCACCTTTCGCCTATATTGTATGCTACGTGATGCCCCATGTAAAGCACATAAAACACGGCGATTCTGACACATCCAGCCGCATCGACTTCCCGTACGACCCGCCGAAGGACAAGACGCCGATTGAGATGTGGCTCGCGTAACTATCGCAGTGCCCAGGAATGCCTCCATCCCAGCCGGCGAAGCCTCTGCGTAGATGCGATCCAGAGCCGGTTGCAGCGGCGTCTCGCCGCGCCAAAAGGGAAAGTTGCCCAGTCGGCGCGGTAGGGCTGCGGAGACAGTGGGGACACGCACCTCTCCGAACAGGTCGTCGGGCAGGGGACCCGCGTGCCAGAATTCGGGAGGGTTGGTCGGCAGTGGCTCATCGGGAAGCGCCGCCGTCGGCTCAGGGACGGCCTCCGCCGCGACGGCGGCCTGAGAGCCGCCGAGCAGCTCGACGAGCCCCTCGCGCTCCATCCCTCTGAGCTTGAAGATCAGAAAGGGATCGCGGTCGAACTCCTCGCCGAGGAGGTAGTAGACCGCGGCGATATGCTTGCAGGGGTTGGACCAGTCGGGGCACGAGCACTCGGTCTTCAGGTCACCGGAGCGCTCCGGAAACAGGGACAGACCGGCCTCCGAAAACACCTCTTCGATGTCCTGGGGCATCTCTCCGGCGAGCAGGCGGGCGGCGTACAGAGCCTGGCCGGCGAGACCTTCCCCCACTCGCGCCCACTCTTTCCGCGACAAGGGCGTTACCGTCACCGCGACTTTGTAGGGCTTGGAGCGCGAGCCCTGGACCTTGGCGACGATTGCGCCGCACTGAACGTCGATGCTCAGTACCTGCCCTTTACGCGCATAGCTCCTCCCCCGGCCAAGGCGCGCCCCGAGATTGAAGCTCTCCAGCACCGCGATCCAGCGCTTCGCCCACCAACTGCTGCCGAAGGAGCCCCGCTTCGAGTGAGCCTTGATGCCACCTTCAGCGGGCAAGGGGTGGGATTTGGGGAAGAACCGGTAGTCATCGTCCCAGCGGGGAGGCATGGCAGTTCCTTTCAGTCCGAATTCGGTTCGTGGGATGCCTGTCGATCGAACAGCACGACGGATCTGTCGGGTGATAGGGCGTCAGCCTCAAGCGTGAAGTCGGCGTGTTGTTGCAGATGCCGTGTCTCCCCGCATGAGGGCACACGGCACTCCCACTTGCCGGGGTTTGGGCACCGGTTGAACTCGCACAGGCGGCCCAGGTAGTTACCCGTGCCCGGCTCAATGATGAAGACATCTATCATGTGCTGCGCGATGCCGTAGTCGGTGGCGCGCAGGTACTCGCCGACTGTGGTGTTCCTCGCGCGTTGCAGCGCTCGGAGGCAGGTCAGATCGCTCATCTCCACTGCAAGGTCCAGATCACCACACTTGCGCGTGATCTGGATCCCGAAGCGACGGAGCCGTCGCGCATGGGGAAGCGTCATCGTCGGCGGGCGCGCCACCGAGCCGAAGAGCACTATGCGCTCCACCCCGGGCACCGTCGCCATCGCTGCCGCGATCCAGTCGGCGATGTCGCGCAGGTGACGATTGCGCTCCCGGTTGTACCGGTCCTCCTGCGCGATCTCGTCCCGCGCGCCTTGCTCACATTCATCCCAGGCGTTGAGGTCGGACATGTCGCAGATCATCGCCTCCGTCTACTTCGCTATCGCGTCATCACCCAGTGCGAACAGATCCTGCAGCTCCGAGGTGGAAAGCTCAGTCAGCCATGCCTCACCCGCGCCTACCACGGTTTCGGCGACGGCTTGCTTCTGCTCAATCATCTGGTCAATGCGCTCCTCGAGTGTCCCCGCGCACAGGAACTTGTGGACCTGAACGTCCCGCGTCTGTCCAATTCTGAAGGCCCGGTCCGTGGCCTGGTTCTCCACCGCCGGGTTCCACCAGCGGTCGAAGTGAAAGACATGATTCGCGCGGGTCAAGTTCAGGCCGGTGCCCCCTGCCTTGAGTGAGAGCACGAACAAAGCGGGCCCGGCATTGCCGCTCTGAAAGCGCTCCACCATCTCGTCGCGGCGCTTCTTGGGCACGCCGCCGTGAAGAAAGAGGACCTCCTCGCCGAAGGTCGCCTGCAGGTGGCGCACGAGGATGTGGCCCATCTCGGCGAACTGCGTGAAGATCAGCGTGGCCTCGCGGACGGTCAGTATCTCCTCGACCATCTCGGTCAGGCGTGCCAGCTTCCCCGAGCGGCCCGGGATGGGCGAGTTATCGCCGAGGAAGTGCGCCGGGTGGTTGCAGATCTGCTTGAGCCTGGACAGCGCCGACAGCACCAGGCCGCGACGCTCCATTCCGCCCTTTTTCTCCAATGCCGCTGTCACCTCCCCGGTGACCGCCTTATACAGCGAAGCCTGCTCCTTTGTGAGCGTGCAGAAGACCTTCATCTCCATCTTGTCAGGCAGGTCGGCGATGATAGAGCGGTCAGTTTTGAGGCGGCGAAGGATGAAAGGCGAAGTTAGGCGTTTGAGGCGGTCCGCGGCATCGGGACCGTACCCGGCCTGGATCGGGAGCAGGAAGTTCTCGCGAAAGGACTGCCGGCTGCCGAGGAGCCCGGGGTTGAGGAACTCCATCAGCGACCACAGGTCGCCGACATTGTTCTCGACCGGCGTGCCGGTGAGTGCGACACGGTAGCCGGCCGGCAGTGAGCGGGCTGCGCGGGCCTGCTTCGTCGCGGCGTTCTTGATGTTTTGGGCTTCGTCGAGGATGACGCCGGCCCACTCGACCTGCTGCAGGTGGGCCAGATCACGGTGCAACAGGGCATAGCTGGACACCACCAGCGCGTGCTCTTGCGCCGCCGCCACGAAGCTCTCGCCCTTCTTCCGCCTGACGCCGTGATGCACCAGGACAGGAAGCTCAGGCGCGAACCGGGCCGCCTCTTTCTGCCAGTTGCCGACGACGGACGTGGGACAGACCAACAGCACCGGTCCGCACGCCTCCGGAGCCCAGTCGCTCTGGACCAGCGCCAGGGCCTGCAGGGTCTTGCCCAGCCCCATGTCGTCGGCGAGACAGGCTCCGAACCCCCACTGCTTCAAGAAGGCAAGCCACGAGTAACCGCGCACCTGGTAGGCCCGCAGGTCGGCGCGTAGGCCGTCCGGAGGGGGCAGGAGCTCGAATCCGCTCGATCCCTGGAGGCTTCCCAGCAGGTCACCCAACCACCCGGTGGCCTCGACCTCGCTGACCGGCAAACCGCCCGGGGCCTCCCGTACCCCCAGGGCCGTGTGGATCACGTCCCGGGCTGTGACGGACCGGGCATCTCGCTGCTTCCAGAAGTCCAGCGCGGCCTGGATTTCCTCGCGGCTCATGTGAACCCACTGGCCGCGAATGCGCACCAGCGGCGTCTTGAGCTTCGCGAGGGCCTCAAGGTCCTTGCGCGACAGCTTCTCGTCTCCCAGGGCCACTTCCCAGTTGAACTCGACGATGCTCGCCAGCGACAGCACGCCCGGGGCTTGCATCGCGGGAGCGCTCGCAGTGCCACGCGCGGTCAGGCGAAGCTTCGTCCCCTTCTGGGTCCACCACGCGGGCAACAGAACCCCAAAGCCCACCTGCTCCAGGGCACCCGCTGTGGACGAGAGGAACTCGTACGCGCCCGCATCGTCCAGCGTGTAGCCATCCGGGGCGGGTGCGCGCAGGCTACTCTCGATGTGCGGGCACAGTCCTGCCGCCTGTCCAAGGGACAGCAGCAGGTGCTCCTTCGGGCTGAAGGCCGGGTCGTCGGATCGCAGCAGCTTCCGGCCGGTACCACGCCACGCCGCTTCCGCCGGTACCAGGAGGCTCGGGTCGTCCACGGCCTGCAAGAGATAAGACACTCGCCACGGAGGGCCGCTCTCTGAGGACAGAGCGGCCTCAGGTTCCGGCTCGCCCGGCTCTTCGAGACGGAAACAGAGCCGGAATGAGGCTGTAGCGGCTGCCGCCAGCGGTTGACGCCAGACCTCAACCTGCGCCGCAAGTTCCTCCAGTTCGCGCGGATTGCCCGTCAGGGCGCCGTCCACTGAGTGCAGAGCCGCCAGCCACTGGTCGTGGAGACTCCCGGCGGGAGGCGCAGACTTGCGCCGTCGGGGCGCAGGCGTCGGTACGAGATCCATGGCCGCGCGCCGCACTAGCGCATCGAGCAGGTAGCCCACACCCGATGCCAGCGCCTCCCGGGCAGGGATACTCGGCGCGGGCGCGCCCTCCTCACCCACGGCCCGGCAAGCCGGCGGCATGGCCCGGGCGAGGTTCGCCAGGCGTTCGACATCCGGGCCCGCAATGATCGGCTCCCACTGCGCTCGCCGGCCGTCCGCTGTCTGGGCAATGCTCGGTAGGTACTGCTGCCGCGCTACTAGAGCCCCGGCGAACCGCATTGCGGTTGACCAGTAGCGCAGGTCGTATCCCACGACGATGCCCGGCGCGAGAGTCTGTCGGCCGCCGCAGAAGCACAGCAGCTCCACCCATTCCTGTGGCGCGAGATGGTACCCGCTGACGAACCACGGCGCCAGAGTTGGCGGCTTGTCCGTGTCGGGATGCCCCGAGACCAGAGCGTCATTGGCCGCAGGCCTCCCGGCAATCGTCGGAAGCCACACGACCACCGACTCGACCTTCGACGGCTTGAGCTTCACGCTCGCGTCTGCTTCCCGTAGCGCGTGAGCCAGCGCGGGACCTCCCGCATCGTACGGTGAGGGAATCGGCTTGGGTATCTTGGGTTTGCGGCCCCGCCGGGCAGGGACTCGGACCCCCGGCTCCGGCGGAGTCTCGCCCCAAAGGACCAGGCTGCCGGCGAAGTAGCCGGCGTGAAGAATCAGCATTTCGCCATCCTGACTAACGTGCGTGGAGTACTCCGGTCGTAGCGGATCCGCGCGTCGAGTGGGTGCGACACACAGTATTATGTTCGGCGCGGGTGGCTCCCGTACCTCCCTCAGTCCGGTGTCGTGGAGGTTCGGGCCCGGGTGCGAGGAAATCGGCTGCAGGGGCGAACCGCCGTGAGCGAGTAGCCCTGCGGAGGCCCGACGCATCGACTTCCCGTACGAGCCGCCGGATGATAGGACACCGCTTGCGATCCCGAGGCAGGTTGTGCCCGCTTTAGGGCGAAATGCGGAAGCGACTGCTGAACCACGCTGCCAGGGAGGACCATGCATGGCGCCACCACGCATCGTTTTTGTCGCCGGTGACCACGAGTATGGCGGGGAGGCGACGATGCCCCTGCTTGCCGCGGAGCTGGAGCGAAACTACGGACTGCAGACCACTGTTCTGAAGTCCTTCCCCGATCAGAATGCGGAGGAGGACATCCCCGGGCTGGAGGCCCTGGCGACCGCCGACCTCGCTGTGTTCTACCTCCGCTGGCGACGCCTGCC
>JALGSS010000382.1 GCA_029821745.1 Candidatus Zipacnadia bacterium | reverse complement strand
TCATTGCGGCGCTCTTCGTTCGTGTCACAGACGGCCGCGATCTCGAACTGGTCATACCCGGCGTCGAGCAGGGCGCGGTAGCCGCCCAGATGGGCGCGCGAGATTCCGCCTGTCCCGACCATGGCAATGCGGACCTTATCAGACATAGGGGGCCTCTTCTTTCTATTGAGGGTTACAGCGGCACCAACGGCGGTCATTGAAGCATGAGAGGCCGCAGCGCGCAAGATGTTTATCGAGTCGGCGGGCGCTCCACCTCTTGTACATATACGACCGGGTCCACTCCGGGCGGAACTTGCGGCGGATGAGGGCCACTTGCTCTCGTCCGCCGTCCTGCTCCCCTGCAACGACCGCGATTGGTTGTTCACAAGGTCACATGGAAGGGTGGCACACTGCCGGCCTCATCGGCGGTGTGTGAGAGGCTATCCACACACTGGTCCCACTTCGTGGTGACCGGTGCCACCCGTTGGCGCCCTGCACCACCGACAGGGCGCCTACTTCGCCGATCCGGCAGGCGTCGTGCCGATCTGTGTCGAAGACCCATTCAGAACTCTTCGACAGGAGGTCAGTGATGACTGCGGACACTGTCAACGTAGAGGTCAAGCTCCAGGATGTTGATGGGATGTGCTTCGACGCCACACTGCCGACGGGTCACACGATCGTCCTGGACGCGGGGGAGGACCACGGTGGCAAGAATCTCGGCTCGCGCCCCATGCATCTGCTGTTGGTCGGTCTCGCGGGATGCACGGGGATGGATGTCATCTCCTTCCTGCGCAAGATGCGCCGGCCCGTCGAGGGTTGCTCGGTGAAGGTAGAGGGCGTTCGCCGCGAGGAACACCCCATGGTCAACACCGAGATCAAGGTGACGCATATCGTGAAGGGCGACGTGCGTGAGGATCGACTGGAGCGGGCGGCGAGAATGTCGGAGGAGACGTACTGCTCGGCGCACGCGATGCTCAGCGCCGTCGCGTGAGAACCCAGATGGCGGCCCCGGGATCGGGGCCGCCATCTACATGAGCCTTGCGGGAACCGCGTGTCTGCTGTCTACGCCGTGTCGCCGATCATCGCCGCCACCTGCACCGCAAACCGCTCCAGTTCCTCGTCGCTGATCTCCTCGCGGTTCTCGACGAACATCACGATCCTCTGATTGACCGGCACGCGCTGCTCCCGCACGTGAAGTTCATCATCGCAGCCGGTAATGTGCGAGACACGCCGCCCGATGATCTCCGCGAACCGCACGCAACTGCGCGGATACATATAGTTGAAGCGCTGCACTTCGCTGTCCAGTAGCTCTTTCATTGCCGTGTTCTCTGTGGCGCCGACGCCTCAGATGTACAGGTCCCTTTCCCCAGTCTTGACGCGTGCCAGCAGTCCGCGCACGTGGTCCTTCAACTCCTGCACAGGCAACTGCTCGATTTCCTGCTCGATGAGCGTCTCACCGACCGCGCGCGTCTCGGGCGACGCGAAGTCCTCCAGGTACTCCTGGAAGGTGAGGATCGCGTTGGGCATGCACATGCAGTGCACCTTGCCCGCCTTGGCGATCTTCATGAAGTACTCGCCCGTGCGCCCGCATCGGTAACCGGCTGTGCAGAAGGACGTGATGAGACCCATCTCGGCGAGCTGCCGGATGACCTCGTCCAGTGAGCGGTTGTCGGACAGGATGAACTGCTGCTTCTCGCTCGCGATCGCAGCCGCCTTGTAGCCGCCGATAGCGATGTTTGACCCCGCATCGATCTGAGTGCAGCCGACCATCAGGACGTCCTTGCGCATGTCCGGGGTCTCGCGACAGGTCAAGATCATCCCTGTGTATGGCACCGACAGGCGGATTGTGGCCACGAGCTTCTTGAACTGGTCGTCACGGATCTTGTGCTCAGGGTTCTCCAGCCACGGTGTATTGACCGCCGGCTCCAGGCGCGGGAAGCTGATCGTGTGCGGCCCCACGCCATCAAAGCGCTTCTCCAGGTCGATGGCGTGCATCAGCAGGCCCATCACCTCGAAGCGGTGATCGTACAGCCCGAACAGCGCGCCGATCGCGACGTCGTCGACGCCCGCCTCCTGGGCCCGGTGCAGCGCGTACAGCCGCCACAGGTAGTTGCCCTTGATCGTGCCCTGCGGGTGCAGCTTCTCGTAGGTGGGCCGATGGTACGTCTCCTGGAACACCTGGTACGTGCCGATGCCCACCTCGTGCAGCTTGCGCAGGTCCTCGATGCACATCGGCGCGGCGTTCACGTTCGCCCGGCGGATCTCGCCATTGTCGACCTTGGTCTCATAGGCGATCCGGATACTGTCGGCGATGAAGTCGGCGCCTGTCTTCGGGTGCTCTCCGTAGACCATGATGAGCCGCTTGTGGCCCGCGCTGACCAATGCGCGAATCTCATCCCGCAGTTCGTCGTGTCCGAGGCACTTGCGCTCCTGGGCCTTATTGTCCCTGCGGAAGCCGCAGTAGGCGCAGTTGTTGACGCACAGGTTCGCGACATACAGCGGCGCGAAGAAGACGATCCGGCGGCCGTACACTTCCTGCTTGATCTCCAGGCCCGCCGCGTAGATCTCCTCCCACAGGTCGTCATTGGTGCAGTGCAGCAGCGCCGCGGTCTCATCGGGCTCAAGCCGCTGCAATGCCCGCGACTTGGCGATGATGTCGCGGATCCGAGCGTCATCCGGCTTGCTGTTCTCCTCCAGATACCGCCAGATGGCGGCCTCGTCGATGAAACACTTCCCGTCTTCTAGGTAGCGATCGATCTCGTCCTGCTTAATGACCGAGTCGATCCATTCTTGAACCTTCGGTGAGATTTCCTGCTGTTCGATTGTCGCGCCCATTGTGCTCTCCGTCCCTTTCGGTTCCTACCACGCCGTCTGTCGTGGCGTCTCTCAGGCACCCGTATGCGCCGCTGTGTCTGTCTGGCGCTCCGCGCCCCACGGGATGCCTCGGTTGGTGATACTCGCGACTACTCGGCGACCTCGCGCTTGCTGATGGCCGCTTTCGACTGGACCCCCGGCACATTGCCCAGGCGCCCCGTCAGCTCATTGATCTGGTCCACCGTCGCTACGACCGTCAGTGACACCACGCCCAGACCATGCTCGTGGAAGGGGCAGCCCATGCGGCCTCGGATCAGATGGGTGAACCCGTGCAGGGCCGCGTTGAATTGGTCCGAGTGCTGATCCGGGTCCTCCAGAATGCAGACGATGACCCCCACACGCTTGCTCATCCGGGAACTCCTAACAAAAAACCGTCTCCCTCAGACAAAAAAGGCCGTCTCCCTCAGGGAGACGGCCTTTTGGTAGCGCAATACGTTCCCACAGTCACCGGCACTGTCCTCGTGACCGCGGCGCGACCCGTGGCGTCTGTCCCTGGCTTCGGGTTTCCCCTGGCGTCGGGTTAGACATCCTCAAGTTGTCGGTTCCCGGCCGTAAAGTGTGCCTCCGAGGACACACTCGCCGTCAGGACTGGAATGACTGTATACGATTGCCGCTCTGAGCGCAAGAGAAATGTTTCACAAGGAGGCAACAGCTTGCGTTGCCGGGTTCCCGGGCCAAAATGTAAACGGCCTCCCATCGTGGGAGGCCGTTCGTAGCGGGCGTCGGTGGTGTTGTAGGACTGGTTCCACTTCAGGGCGGCGACCTTCGACCATTTGGCGTGGGCCTCAGCGGCCCCACCAGTACTTAGAAGCGCCGTAAAGACCGGTGTCGCCCTCGATGGCCTGTCGGTTCAGCCACTTGGCGTGTCCATCAACGAAGGCGACGTTCACGCCGTCGTTGTGACGAAGCTGCAGGCGGGCAAAGCCATTCTGTCCGTACGCGGTGCTGGTCGGGTACGTGTGCAGGTAGTAAGTCGGATACACGACGTAGTAGTCACAGTCGGTGAACCAGATGGTCTCCGCCGGCTTCTTGATGTCGGCCATCGAGATGTAGTAGTAGAAGTAAGTGAGCCAGTAGTTCATCCCGTACCCGAAGTAGGCATCCGGGGACGTCCAACTGGGGGCCCAGTCATAGTTTGGGTGCGAGGGGCAGGTGAAGAGCTGGTTGTTCTTGATGTAGGGGTAGATCTGTGTGGCCCAGTTGCAGAAGCCGGTGCCCCCGTAGTAAGGGTAGCCCGGGGTGTCCCGCCGGCCTTGGATGTGGCCGAAGAAGATGTCATCATAGTCGCTGATGTACATGAGGGCGCCCAGCGTGAGCTGCTTGACGTTCGACAGACAGCTCGTCTGCCTCGCCTTCTCACGGGCTCGGGCGAACACCGGGAACAGGATGGCCGCCAGAATCGCGATGATCTGACTGCTGAAGAATTCCGTTTCCGCGAATTGAGACCCCGCTACGAGGCTCTGAGGGCACTCTACGGGCAATGGACTCCCGAAAACTCCCCTTTTTCAGCAGTCAGATGATCGCGATGACCACTAACAGCTCAATCAGGGTGAATCCTCGTCTTGCTCGCATTGCCTCACCTCTCCTCGCATGATGTGTACGTATGTCTTCCCCAAACGGGGACAGTGGTTCAGACAGCGGCTGTGCCGCTGGAGGACCTGATGCTAGGCTGCCGTCGTTTCGTCGTTGTTCCGTTCGCTGACGAACGGGGATCACTGCACGCGCCTCAAAGTAATGGCCCGCAGGTTCATCACTGCGACATTGGCGATCTTCGTTGGGCGAACCGACAGCACGGTCTTGGCGCGCGCAGTCTAGTATCCGTTAGGGCAATTCGCGCCGCGCCACAGGTTATTGATCCCCACCTGACCCGCGACCTGGTCGTACTTCACCCACTTCGCGTGCCCATCCAGGAAGCCCACGTTCGAACCCTCGTTGTGGCGGTTCGAGGCGTAGTACACCTGCCCGTTGTAGTAACCCATCCAACAGCCGCCGCTGCTGCTGTCGGCGATGATGGCCGTCTCGGACACCGCAGTGAACTGGGCGAGCTTCGGGAAGTCTTGGGTGGCGTTGATACTCCAGCCATAGCTCCCGCAGGGGGTCCAGGGGCCGTTGGGACCGTAGTGCCAGGTTTGGTTGCCGCTGGGGCAAAGGAAAATCTGCGTGTTCTTGATGTAGGGCTCAATGCTCTTGTTCATATTTGTCTTGTCGTTCGGTGTGTTCCACGAGGCGGCGACCAGCCAGGAGCAATACCGCGGCAGCTTCTCATCATAGTCCTGAATGTACATGGCCACCCCAAGGGACAACTGCTTGATGTTACTCAAGCAACTGGTCTG
>JALGSS010000381.1 GCA_029821745.1 Candidatus Zipacnadia bacterium | reverse complement strand
GACGTGATCCGGGGTGAACTGACCGCGTCGCGCTTTGCCTTCAGAGACCAGATCATCGGCGGCATGGGCGGCGTGGGTGAGCTGGAGGAGTTGCGAAAGCAGGTCGGGGAGGCGTGGGACCCGGCGAAGGCCTGGGAAGCCATGGATACGTACGCTGCGGAGGTGCTCGAGCGCCTGGAGAGCCCGGATGGCCGGCGCAGCATCAGCGACATCCCGATCGAGGACCCGCTGCTCAAGATGCTGACTCCCGCCTACGACAAGGCCTTGCTGCGCACCAGCGACAATCTCGCTCGCTTCAGGTTGCTGTTGCTGAAGCTCGCGGTCCACGCCTACCGGCTCGACAATGCAGAGCCGCCTGCGGAACTCGAGGCCCTCGTGCCGGACTACCTGCCGGCGATCCCCATGGACCCATTCTCCGGAAAGCCGCTGCTGGGCCTGGTCCGGGACGGCACCTTCGTCGTCTACTCCGTCGGCCCGGACGGCGAAGACGATGATGCAAATGCCATCGAGGGCCCCGCGATCGCCAACTCCATGGGCGATATAGTGGTGCTCGTGACGGAACCATCGGTGAGATGACGCTGTTTGATAGTATTAGGGGCACGGTGTACATCTGGGTGGCGATAGTGTTGGCTGTCGCCCAAAAGCGAAGGGGAGTTCAGGATGTCTTTGGTACGATGGCGAAGGCGGCATGATCTGCCCGCGGTACTTGACGACATGGATCGTATGTTTGACCGGTACTTCCGGCAGCCGATTCGGCGCGGTTTCTATGATGAGGACTTCGATTACGGCCCGGCGATCGACGTGATCGAGACAGACACGGAGCTCGTGGTCAAGGCGGAATTGCCGGGCGTGTCGAAGGACGACATTGACCTGACGCTCCATGAGGACCGGCTTCTGCTGAGCGGGGGCACTAGGCATGAGGAAGAGACCAGCGGGGAGGGCTACGTCAGGCGAGAGATCCGCAGTGGCACGTTCCGGCGCAGCATCCCCCTGCCGGCGGCCATTGACGCGGAGCGCCTGGAGGCCTCCTTCGACAACGGCGTCCTCACGATCCGCGCGCCGAAAATCGAGGAACAGGAGCGCGGGACCAAGGTCGAGATCAAGTAGCAGGCAATCGGCCCGGCCGCTCGCGTTCAGTCACGAGAACAAGCGCGCCCTTCCACCAAGATGGAAGGGCACGAGTTCTTGCGGTTCGGTTCCAGTCAACGACTCAGTGGAAGTAGGCGAAGCTGAACCCCACGGCGGGCCGGTCGAAGTTCGCCCAGCTCAAGTTCATGTCGACCTTCACGTTGTCCTTGTCGTAAAGGTCCACAGCCGCGTGGGGAGTCGGGATTCTGCCGTCGTACTCGAACCCCACGTTCAGATCCCGGCCCGGGTACCACGACACGGCGGCGAAGGGCCCGCTGAAGCGCCCGTCACCAATCCCCAGGGTGACGAACAAGGGGTCTTCGACCTTCTCGATCTTGCGCGTGGCGGTGACATACCAGCTTCGCGCGCCCCCGTTGATGCCCGACTTCTTCATCCGCTGGTCGAACACGTCCAGGACGCCGATCGCGACAGCCGGCCTGTCGACGGACTCGTCCGCGACCTGCCATTGCAGGTTCACGGTATTGCGCCAGTCCTCGTCGACGAAGATCTCGGCGACCCACAGCCCGTGCCCGGGATTGCCCAGCCCCAGACCGACATGCGCGGTGCCGTTGGTATCGTGCCCCTCGAACTTCAGCCGGATCTTGCTGTCATTGCTGCCGGAGTTGTAGCCGACCGAGTAGTTGCCCTTGGTGGGTGTGTAGGCACACGGCACGTTCATGTGGTAGGCCCCGCCGAACCCGATGTCGCCATTCTGATCGACCCCGAAACCATTTCCCGGCAGGGACGATACGTGGCGGAAGGCGGCGTAGTCAGACCAGTCTACCGCGAGCGCCGCCGTCCCAGCACACAGCAGCGATACGATGGTGAACATGAGAACCAGCCGCGACATCATTCGGCCTCCTCAGCATAGGGGCGATCCAGCACGGCGGTCTGTAGCGCCGTCACGGAACACGAACGCCAGTTAGCATAGCGGGCCAGCAAGTTGCTGGCCCGCTATGCTGCACGGACTATTCCTCTAGTCTATCTCGACCGTGTAGCAGCGCGCCGGATACGAGTCGCGGCGGCCCCACTTTACGTGGCCATCATAGAAGGCGTAGTTGCACCCGTCGTTGTGAACGGTCGCCGGCGCGTACATCAAGCTCTGCCCCGACCAACTCACTGGCCGCGATCCGTCGCCCGGCCATGCCAGGTAGCGCGGACCCGCGGTATTGGTGATGCCGTTGTCGAACACCATCACTGTCTCGGATGGCTGGGAAACGGAGGAGTCCCCAACATTGTAGATCGGCGTCTTCGCACCGTTGAAGTAACCTACAT
Organism: Candidatus Zipacnadia bacterium; assembly: GCA_029821745.1. Lineage (GTDB taxonomy): Bacteria > Armatimonadota > Zipacnadia > Zipacnadales > JABUFB01 > JALGSS01. The sequence continues at coordinate 2,793 of JALGSS010000381.1, read as the reverse complement.
TTCGCGCGTAGCTGAATACACGGATGGTGTTCCCGTTCTCCAGCACATCCTGCTCGCCCTGGCTGACGCAAAACAGAATTTGCCAGTTGTGCAAGTATGGCTGGATGAGCTGTGGCCAGGAGTAGAAGATTCGCCTGGAGGCATCGTATGGATCCATCAGGAGGTTCGCGTAGCGCCCGTGCATGTAGGTGCTGTCGTAGTCGCCCTTGTACATGGCAAAGGCCACGGCAATTTGCCTCAGGTTGCTCTGACAACTGGACTGTCTCGCCTTCTCCCGGGCTCGCGCGAACACGGGAAATAGAACCGAGGCCAGAATCGCGATGATCGCGATAACGACCAGAAGCTCGATTAGGGTGAAGCCGGCTCTCCTGGACATGGTCCCACCATCCATTCCTGGTGTTTGAACTGTACAAAGAAGTATAGCACCGATAGAATCACTAAGGCAAGCCTGAAACCGTCCCATGGCGGGGGCCCATTCTGTGCCTCGCGAAGCGGGGCTCCGGGTACACAAAAGACATGCCGAGACAAATCATCCACGTGGATATGGACGCATTCTACGCGTCCATTGAGCAACGAGACGACCCGGAACTGCGGGGCAAACCCGTCGTCGTGGGAGCGGCGCCGAACGCCCGCGGCGTGGTCTCGGCGGCCTCCTACGAGGCCCGCGAATTCGGGGTCCACTCCGCTATGCCTTCGTCCCAGGCGAAGCGCCTGTGCCCCAACGCAATCTTCGTGCCCGTCCGGATGAGCCGGTACAGTGAGGTTTCCCGCCAGGTCATGGCGATTCTTGGCGATTACACGCCCCTCGTCGAGCAGGTCTCGGTGGACGAGGCCTTCCTGGATGTCACCGGCTCGATCCGTCTGTTCGGGCCGGCGCCGGAGATCGGCCGGATGATCCAGCAGCGCATCCGCCAGGAACTCGGCCTGGGCGCATCCGTCGGCGTCGCGCCCAACAAGTTCCTCGCGAAGGTCGCCTCCGACCTGGACAAGCCGAACGGTCTTGTGGTCGTTGAGTCCGGGGCCGAGCAGCAGTTCCTGCGCCATCTGCCTATCTCACGCCTGTGGGGTGTCGGCAAGGCCACCGAAGAGCGCCTCCGGAAGCTGGGCATCCGCACCATCGGGCGCCTGGGCGAGTATCCTCGCTCCCTGCTCGTCGGCCAGTTCGGGGTCGCGGGAGGCCACCTGCACGACCTGGCCCACGGCATCGATGACCGTCCCGTCGTCACTGAGACCGAGGCCAAGTCCGTCAGCTCGGAGCACACCTACCAGGAAGACACCCGGGATCCCGACGTCATGGAGCGCACGCTGATGCAGCTCTCCGAGGATGTGGGCCGCCGACTGCGCAAGTCACCGGTCCGGGGCCGCACGGTTCAACTCAAGCTGCGGTTCGGGGATTTCACCACAATCACGCGGCGTCAGACTCTCCCCCAGCCCACCGACGCCGACGACGTGATCTACCACACTGCGCTGCGCCTGCTCCGGCAGGTTCCTCTCGAGGCTCGTAAGGTGCGCTTGCTTGGGGTCGGGGTCTCCAACTTCGGCGACACGATTCAAGCGACCCTGTTCGACGAGACCGACATCTCCCACTCTCATCTCGATGACACGGTGGACGCGATCCGCCGGCGCTTCGGCCGCGACACGATCAAGCGGGGGCGTCTTGTCGACGACGAATAGAGCCTTGGAGCCGGGCGCTTGCCCTGGGCTCGGGGTCCGGACGTCGCGGGACGCCTCGGCCCGTCTCACATCATCGTCAGGACGGCGGCGACTGGTCGACCAAGTCCCACCAGCGCAGCTTCAGGCCCTGACTGCCGTTGGCTCCGTACACCACCGTGGACTTCATCGCCTTCACGTGGCCGTCGCAGAACAGGAAGTTGCCCATGTCGTTGTGGACGGTGATCGGGGCCGAGCAGCCATTGCCTGCCGCACGACCTGGGTCCCAGCCATTGCCGGGGCTGACGCGCGGGTCGCCGCCGTTGCCCCACATGTCCGCGAGGTAGATTTTTTCAGCAGGCCGGGGAATGCGAGCCAGTTCCACGCGGCTCATCCAGCCGCAGTTCACACCATATCCGAGGGGGATCTGCCGGGCGCCGACGACCAGCGTTTTCCGGCTGGGGCATTGGAGCAACTGATTGTTCTTGATGTAGGGCATCAACTCGTCGCCCCAGAAGTGCCAGTTCGGGTCGGTCCACACGTCGCCGAGCCATCCCTGGCAGGTGATCTCGTCGTAGTCTTGGGCATACATCTGCCATGCAATCCCGAGTTGCTTAAGGTTGCTTTGGCAGCTTGCCTGCCGGGCCTTCTCGCGTGCTCGCGCGAAGACCGGAAAGAGAATGGCTGCAAGGATCGCGATAATGGCTATCACGACCAGCAGCTCGATCAAGGTGAAACCTCGTCGCATCGTCTCTACTCCTTCAGATGCAGACTAGCAGCATTGGACGGGCAGGGCCCGCCTGAGACAAACGGGGGAACAATTCGGCACCCCGCACCCACATCCCTTCCCGCTCTCGACGAGAAAGCGAAAAAGCAGGGGCGGGCCTCCCCATGTCGCCCCCGAACCGGAGGCGCTCAATGTCACTGTACTAAACAACCCAGCCCCCGGTTCGTTCCACAGGTTGCGGGATCCCGCACATTGCGAACTTGGCCTCAACCTTCGTGTGTGATACTCTGTCGCCGTTGGCGTCTGTGTTGTCCTGACCCTTCGTACACAGGAGGCGACGCATGAAAGTACTTGTCACCGGTGGAGCAGGCTTCATCGGCTCAAATGTTGTCGATCGCTATATCGCCGAAGGACAC
>JALGSS010000380.1 GCA_029821745.1 Candidatus Zipacnadia bacterium | reverse complement strand
TGAACTGCACCAGCGCCTCCACGCTCGGCATGCCCGGAGAGACACCCGTCGGCACCCCGTTCTCGAAGAACACCACGCCGCTGTCGCCTTGTCTCGCGACGGCGATGTGCCCATAGACCGAACTGACCTGATCCAGCAGTTCTCGCCCGTGCCATCGGACTCCGGCGCTCCACTGGTTCACCATCACAGACGCGACCAGTAGCAGCGCCATCGCGGGGACCGCCAACAACGCCAACCGACGACTTCCCGCGCAGACCCGGTGAGCAAGCCGGCCCGTCGACAGCCACAGCAGCGCCACGGCCCCGCAGCAGACTGCCAGCGGGTTCAGGGCGGTCACTGCCGCCCAACCCAGGAGCACGCCGCCGAGCAGATGCCCGATTGCGTCGAGGCCGTACGCCTGGCCGGCAGCCGCCGGGTCGGCCTGCTTCGCCTGCTCGTACGCCTTCAGGCCGACGGTGAACAGCCCGCCGATGATGACGGCGGGCAAGACCGCGGTGCCCACGCTGATGAGAAGGATATGCAGTGGCCCGAGCATCTCGCCCGGCTGCGCGGCGATGTACACGCGGATGATCTTCGCGACGTAGGGGATGTCGTCGAAAAGCTCGGCGATCCGCATCGGGATCACGCCGGCGAGGAAGTGGTACACCCGCGCGAAGACGATGGCGAAGAAGAGCGCCGGAGCGAGGAGAGCGGCCAGCTTGATGGCGCGGGTCACCGTCCGCTCAATGCGCTGCATTCGCGGGCGCCAGCGCGATGCCAGGATCACGCCAACCGCCCCGCACACCAGCCACGCCGCGAGTGTGAGCCCCAGCGCGATCTCGTTGCCGAAGCACGCCTGCAACAACTCGCGGATGAGCAGCACCTGGGTGATGCCCGCCACGAACCCGGACGCGATGATGAAGTAGGCGGCGGAGCGGATCGTTCGAGCGCTCATGACTCAGCGGCCTGCCGTGTGCCCGACCGCGGTCAGGTAGACAACCGTCTCTTCCACGCCGTCCAGCCCGAACAGCTTGTTGACCTCGTCATCGAAGAACGCGCCGATGTTCACGCTCCCGAGCCCTAGCGCCACACACGCAAGCTGCAGTTGCCCGCCGATGTGCCCGGCATCCAGATACAGGTACCGGTAGCAGCGATCGCCGTACTTCTGGGCGCTGCGGCTGACCACCGCGCCCCACGCGAATACCACCTGGCAGGTCGCGCAGAACCGCTGCCCGAGGCACGCGTCGGCGCAGGCTTGGCCGAGGGGGCCTTCGTGTATGAGCGCTAGACTGTGCCCACGCACGTTGTAGTGCGCGATCCCCGGGCCGACTCCCTCGACGTTGTTGAGCACCAGATAGGTCTCATTGGGGTACAGAGCCCCGGCCGATCCCGTCGCGCGGAACCGGGACCCGTCTTCGCTTCCTGTGATCCCCTGCGTCGCCCACAGAAGCTGCGAGAGAGTCGCCAGGCTCATCGGCTCGTCCTTGAACCGTCGCTGGGAGCGCCGCCGGGCGATGGTCTCCCACAATCCGGCTCCACCAGTGGTTTCCGGCTCCGGCAACTCGATCTCGGCGATCGGGTTCCCGTAGCGCTTGAAGGGCGGCGTGTCCTTCGCCCAAGGGCACGGCTCCGGAGACTTGTCCGCGTAGTACTTCGTGTCGAACTGGTACCCAGGACCGATCCCGGACGGTCGTTCACTGTGATCCGACATCAGGTGCACCTCCGCGATGCGACGCGTTGGGGCCAACGACTGAGGTTGTGCTGAAAAACTATCAACACATGGCCGTGGGGTGTCACGGTTTGTGTGACGGGGCCCCACGGGGCCTCTCCTATCTAGCTGCGGGGTGGTTACGTCGTACAGTGACCGGGGCCCCGCAGGCCCGTTCCGCCGTCTTGAGCAATTCCGTGGGGCCCCGCCGATTGCACGACATCGGCACCCCACGGCTAGTTTGCGTTCCTCCGCACAACACTCAGTCATTCCTCAGTTGCCCGACCCCACCGACAGGTACGCGGCGTTGAACCGCGTCGTGAACCCGAGCTTCTGCGACACCCGGTGCGACGCCTTGTTCGCCATGTGGACGGTCCACACCGGAGTGACGCCCATCGCGAAGATCTCGGGAATGAGCGTCGCAGCGCAGGCGGTGCACAGGCCCTTCCCCTGCACGTCACTGTGGGTGGCCACGGCGATGTCGGCATATCTGCGGGATATCCCGTACGTGGTGGCGATGGATACGATCTTCCCGCCGGTGATCGCGCCAACAGCGGCCCCCTTCTCCAGCACGCGCGGCCAGGTCTGCCAGCCGTTGCTCGGCCACTGCAACTCCCCGGCCATGCCTTCGAGCGCGGGCAGGTCACTCTCGGACAGCCGCCGGACCTCAAACCCGGGTGAATCCGGGACCGGCGGCGCCTCCGCCAGGTCTTTCTGCTCAATGGTGTCCGCTTTCAGGTCGATCCCGTAGGCGGCCTTGACGGCGGCGATGCCCTCGTCGGCCTGCTCGGACCTCACCCACAGTTCCTCGCGTGGCCCGACCTCACGCAACAGGTCGGCGAGCACATCGACATCCCCGAGTACACCGAACACCACCGGGTGCGGCATGTCGGCGAAGATGACCGCCGTGCTGACGGCGTCGGGCGACGCCGCATACACCTTCACCGGCCCGTGCAGCAGGAAATGCAGGGGCAGGACCGTCCCGCAGGACTCCTCGAAGGCATCGATCAATGGCGGGTACTGCGACGGGTTCAGCCGCACGGGCCTGCACTCCTTATCCGATACTGTAGTCCTCGACGATCTCCGAGATCAGGCGCACCTTCTCGATATCGCCGGGCGGGGAAATCTCATCTGAGATCCCCAGGACCAGATTCGGCGCGAACATGTTGAGGATCTTGACGGTGTCCTCCTCGACTTCCTTGTAGCTGTGCTGAGGCATGAAATGCGTGCACGGCAGGCCGTCCACGAGGATCAGGTCGTCACCCAGCGCTTCCTTGATCTCCTCCAGCGACACATCCCCTTGCGGCAGCGGCGTCAGGGCCTCGAAGCCGTCGAAGCCGCAATCCTTGCAGTAGCGCAACAGCGGCTTCAGTGCGCCGTCCCAGTGGCAGTGCGTGTGCTTGCCCGCAGCGCGAAGCTCGGACGTGCGCCGCTGGTAATAGGGCAGTACGTGCTCCTCGAAATGCGGCGCGCACAGCATGTTCCCATCGACATTGTCGCCGTAGTTGATGATCTCGAGCGGCGACGCCTTGACCGCCTCGTAGAAGCGGTCATCACTCACGTTGATGGCATCAATGAGCGCGCCCATCTCCACTGGGTGATCGTGCAGCGCGTAGATCGTGTTCTCGAAGCCCATGTAGTTAATGAATAGACGCTGCAGGTTCACGCGGGGCAGGTAGCAGGTGGGCGCTCCTCGGTCCCCGAGTTCAGCGTCCTTCCGGCGGCACAGATCCCAGTCGAACTCGACGCGCTGATGCTCCAGCAGATACGTCTGCACCCGCATGTCGGCGGGCGTCTTGACGAGGTACTCCACGGTCATGTGCGACAGGGCGGTGCGCTTGTGCACTGTGCGCATCTCCCCGGCCGGAGTGCGCACCGTGGTGATGGTCAGGTCGCCCTGCTCCCCAACTGCCTGCTCCACGTCGCCCTCCTGGACGGTCCGGAAGCAGCCGTTGAACATGAAGTAGCCGCGCGGGGAGCAGTTCAAGTCGTCATACAGCTCAAGGTGCTCCATCCCCCTGTACCGCTCGGGGAGAGTGCCCTGGGACTTGTTGACCGCGTACCAATGCTCCAGGCGCGGCTGCCAGACCACGCGGTCGAGAGGCTCACGACGGAACGTCGCAAGGTGTCGCTCGCGAAAGGTCATCAGTCGCTCAACCCCTCGGGGGCGTGGTTACTCGATCTTCTGGGGCTTGCACAGGTGCTCCGCGCTGACGGCGGTGCGCCCGCACGAGTTGCAGACATAAGCGATCTCGGGCAGCTTGCCCTTGCACATATGCCGCTCGTTCACGATCATCGACCCGCACCAACTGCACTCCTCCGCGTCATGGTCGACGGGTGTGCACATGTGGCCCGCCTCGCAGGTGGCTTCCCCGCAGGTTGAGCAGACATGCTTCTTCTCGTTGGCCATATTACTGTTCCTCCTCGGCTGGTTGTCTCGTGCCCACGTCAGGTGGCGAACGGTCGCGTATGGGTATTCGCGTCGCTGTCGCCCCGGTCCTCCCCGGAGCCGACATGCGATTATACCCTCGCATGCTTTCCCGTACACCCGCATTCCGCACGCTGCCTGCGCGGAAGGGACCGGGGCGCCCCGGGGAGAAACAGTCTAGCAGATGCCGAGCACGACACCCTTCCCTACCCACAGGGGGACGATCATGCAGCGACTACTGACGGCCGTCGCCATGCTGGCCGTGACATGCGCTACTTGGGCCGCGCCGGACCTGAAGCTGATTCCGCAGCCACAGCAGGTCCAGGCCCTGGACGGCGGCTTTGACTTCGCGGCTGACCTGAACATCAAGCCGGCCACGCCGTCGCGCGCGGATGACCAGTTCGCGGCCCAACAACTGAAAGATGAGCTCAAGCTCTCGCTGGGCGTTCTTGTATCCGGCGTGGAGCGCAAACAGAAGGTCTGGATCGGCTCTCTGGCGGACGCCGAGATCGCGTCTCGGGTCAAAGGCACCGACCTTGCGCCCCTCAAGGACCGCGGACCCGAGGCGTACCTGCTCCTCGTGAAGCCCGGCGAGATCGTCGCTGCCGGCAACGCTCCCGCGGGTACGTTCTACGCGGTCCAGACCCTCAAGCAGTTGATCCGGGCCAACGCGGACGGCAAGACGATTCCCGCCGTGAGCATTCTCGACTGGCCGGGACTGCAGTACCGGGGCTACTCCGACGACATCAGCCGCGGACCGATCCCGACCATGGACTTCTTCAAGCGCCAGATCCGCACCATGGCTGAGTTCAAGATGAACATGCTCACCTTCTACACCGAGCATGTCTTCAAGCTGGACAAGCACCCGATCATCGCCCCACCGGACGGCATCACGGCCGGGCAGGTCAAGGAGCTTTCCGAGTACGCGCGTAAGTACCACGTGGAATTGGTGGGCAACTTCCAGTCCTTCGGGCACTTCGCGAAAATCCTCAAACACGAGGAGTATGCGGACCTGCGTGAGACCGGCTCGGTCATCACCCCCGCCAAAGAGGAGAGCTACGAGTTCCTCGACGACGTCTATAGCGA
>JALGSS010000379.1 GCA_029821745.1 Candidatus Zipacnadia bacterium | reverse complement strand
GCTGATCGCGTCCCCGCAGGCGAACCCCTTGCCCTGGACCGACGAGGAGAAAACAGCGAACCGGGAAGGGCTGTTCGCCCAGTGTCAGGAGTTCGGCGTCTACGGTATCCAGGCGATGGGTGTGGGTGAGCTCGCGGGGCTGAAGTTCGAAGGCCAGTCGGCGATCTTCGCGCCCCGTAGCCAGACCCCTGATGGCAGCGGGATCATCGCGGAGGCAGCCTCGGGCACTGGCGAGCAGCTCATCGTGGGAGAGATAGGGAACCGGGCGCTCGCGTGAGTACTGCGAGCGCCCGGCTTGGGAGGGTGGCACCGGCACGACCCTCCCAGGGCGATTGGCCGATCTTGGCACCGGTCGCGCACCTCAACACGCGGCCGACCGGCGCAGCAGGAAGCCCCTGACAGTTTGACACCGGCTCCCGATCATGTGCTTGGCTTCCTGTCATGCTTCGGATATCATCAGGAGGTCAGGGGGGGAACACCGTGGAATGGGGCACCGATACTGGACGACGGCGGCTCAGAATGCACAGACGAGAAGCCGCACCGCCCGCGAAGAAGGAGGGACGACAGTGGCAGACCGAGAGGAAATTCGGCTGACGAAAATGGTCCACGCAGCCGGGTGAGCAGCCAAACTTGAGCCTGAGGCGCTCTCGCAGGTCCTGCGAGATTTACCCCTTGCTGTCGACCCTAACCTCATCGTCGGCCTTGAGACCAGTGACGATGCGGCGGTGTATCGTGTTGCTCCGGATCAGGCGATTGTCGTGACTGTCGACTACTTCACGCCGATCCACGACGACCCGTTCATCTTCGGCCAGATCGCCGCGGCTAACAGCCTGAGCGATGTGTACGCCATGGGCGCGCGCCCGCTTCTGGTCATGAACATCTGTGGCTTCCCAGCATGTGACCTGCCCCTCGACCTCGTGGGCCAGGTTCTGAAAGGCGGCTCCTCGATAGCCGCCGAAGCCGGCATCCCCGTAGCGGGAGGCCACACCATCGACAATCCCGAGCTCTTCTACGGGATGGTGGCGCTGGGGCTCGTGCATCCCGACAAGATCATGACCAATACGACCGCCCGCACGGGTGACCGCCTGATCCTGACGAAGCCGTTGGGCACCGGCATCATCACCACGGCCGCCATGGCGGACGTGGCAAGTGATGCGGCCCTCGAAGCGGCCGTGAAGTCGATGATCACGCTGAACAAAGCCGGCTCTGAGATCGCGATGCAGTTTGGGGCGTCGGCGATGACGGATGTTACAGGCTTCGGTCTGATCGGCCACGCCCACGAGATGGCCCACGGCAGCGGCGTGCAGTTTCTCATCCGGGTGTCCGACCTGCCGCTGCTCCCCGAGACGCTGCAGCAGGCAACCCAGGGCCTCATCACAGGCGTCGGGCAGAAGAACCGTCTCTACTACCAACAGTGGGCAGACTTCGGCGCCCTGAGTGATGAGCAGGTGGCCGTCGTCTGCGACGCCCAGACATCCGGGGGCCTGTTGGTGAGCTTCCCGCGTGAGACCGTCGGGGACGCTCTAGCGGCGATGAGGAATGCGGGTATTCAGGCCGCCCTCGTGGGAGAAGTTGTCGAGGGAGAGGCCGGAAAAGTCAGCTTCCAGTAGGGCACGAATCAGGTATAATGTCATTGAGGGCGGATGGTACCTGGTGGTGCTCGCGGGCTTCAAACCCGTTGCGGGGCATCGAAGGATGTCCTGGGTGAGTCCGATTCTCACACGCCCTCTCCAACTCCTCTAATGAGAAGCGCCGGACAGGCAAATTGCCCGTCCGGCGCTGCAGTTCTGTGACCTGAAACGCGCGCGCCTCAGGTTGTGTTGAGAAACTCAGTTGGGTAGCTGCGGGGTAGCGAGACCGGTACCCGGTCTCTATGACCGGGGCCCGCAGGCCCATGCAGGGCTCGTGGGGCGCACCCGTGGGGCCCCGTCGATTGTGCGGCATCGACACCCCACGGCTATTCTGCCGTATCTCAACACGACGCTCACTGCGCCCCAACGCCTACTCGAGCCACTCGACTTTCGCGCCCTGCGTCAACTGCTCCCCCGTCAGGTTGTAGATCGCGTCGTACAGGGCCACCTTGAATGAGCCCGGGCCCTTGGCCTCCGGCGCGGCAAGCTCCGCCGCATAGCCTAGACATGCCAGGGCGCCGGCTGACGCGACCACGAAATCAGACTCGACCGCTGCGAAAGCCCCAGTCACCGCCGTAGCCGTGCACCCGGTGCCGGTCAGCGTGGTCAGCCACTGGTTGCCGTTGTCGATCGCAACGGCCCGGTCTCCGTCGGTGACGTAGTCACGCACGCCGGTCATGGCCACCGTCGTCGACCATGCCTTCGCCGCGTGCCGGGCGACTGCCGGCGGGTCATCCAAATCGCCGACGCTCTCCACGCCCTTCACTTGCCCCCCGACACCGAGAAGAGCCGCGATTTCGCCCGGGTTGCCACGGACCACCTCGGGTTGCACGTGGCTGATGAGCTGTAGATTGGTCTCGGTCCTGTAAGTGGTTGCCCCCGCGCCCACCGGATCAAGCACGGTCGGGACCCCGCAGGCCTTCGCTGCCTCGCCCGCCGTGGTCATCGCCTCGACCCAGTCGGGCTCCAGCGTCCCGGGATTCAGCACGAGGGCCCCCGCCAATTGGACCATCTCGGCGACCTCTTCCTTCGCGTGCGCCATGACCGGCAGCGCCCCGACCTGGAGGGTCACGTTCGCGGTGTCGTTCATGACCACGTAATTCGTGATCTGATGCACCAGGGGCTTAGTGTCGCGTATCTTGTCTAGCGCTTGCCCAATCTGCTGTGCCAGGGCCTGGTTCGTCATTCGCCATCTCCCCTATCGTCCCGTTAGCAGTGCCGGGCGAGGTCCGCGTCGGCCTAGCGCGTCACCGACAACCCGTCTGAGTTCGCAGGCCGCCTGCGCTGTGTCGTCCGCCGCCATGATCGCCCGCACCACGGCAACGCCCTCGGCGCCCGCTTCGATGAGCGCGGCGGCATTCGAATGATCCACGCCGCCGATCGCGACGACCGGAACCGGGGCGTCGGCGTATCTCTCCGTGAGGCCGCTGATGCCGATGGGCGGGCGGATATCCGCTTTCGTCGGCGTGCCGAAGATGGCATTGGTGCCCACGTAGTCCGCGCCGTCGGCCGCCGCCCGCGCAAGCTCTTCTCCGTCGTGGGCGGTGACCCCGAGGATCTTGTGCGGCCCGATCATCCCGCGCACGATGGCCGCAGGGATGTCCTCCTGCCCTACGTGCACGCCGTCAGCATCCGCCGCCAGCGCCACATCGACGCGATCATTGATTATCAGTGGCACGCTTGCGGGGCGCGTCACCGCGAGCAGCTCCCGGGCGATGGTGAGGAATTCCCCGCCAGGCATGTCCTTCTCGCGCAACTGCACGAGTGTCACGCCGCCCTTGACGGCAGCTCGTACGACTTCGACAAGGCTCCGACTGCCAAGCAACGGCCGGTCGGTCACAAGGTATACGGAGTAGTCCACGGACTTCCTCGACGCAATCATAGTGGGAAGATGATATCACGCTGGAGCCGTTTCGCGAAGGCCTGGCGCACGCCGAAGCCGGGAGGTGTACTCCCCGAGCGGGCGGAACTGGCCTCCTGAAGCCACTACCGAGAGGACCTCTACGGGGAGGAGAGACAAGTCATGAACCAGACGCTGCGAATTGCCGTGGTTGGGCTCGGGCGCGTAAGCGGCGGGCACCTTCAGGGCTGGAAAGCCTGCGAGAGCGCCGAGATCGTCGCCCTGTGCGATGTCACGCAGGAGAAGATCACGACGGCTCAGGAGACACACGATCTGCAAGGCGTGCGCACGACCACCAACTACACGGAGCTGCTCACCGACGACGGCGTGGACGCCGTCGACTTCTGCCTGCCGGACTATCTGCACAAGCCCGCCTGCCTCAGCGCCGCCGAGGCCGGCAAGCATATTCTGTGCGAGAAACCCCTGGGGATGACAGCCGACGGGGCGTCGGAGATGCTCGCGGCGGTCGAGGCTGCGGGCGTGACCCACCAAATCCGGTTTCAGCGCCGGTATTCCCGGCTCATCAACTATGCCCGGCACCTTGTGCAGCGGGGCGACCTGGGGGCGATCCGGCACTTCCGGGCGCGCCTGGCCGTACACCGCATCTCCGATCCGGCGGTGAAGCTCGAGTGGCGCCTGCAGGCCGACCAGGGGTGCTATGGGGTGCTCGGAGACCTGGGCGCCCACGCTTTGGACCAGGCATTCTTCGTGCTGGGCGATGCAGCCGGCGAGGTCGTCGACGCCAGCGCCCTCGCCACGATCTTCATCCCCGCGCGCGAGTACGAGGATGGCAAGGGCACGGGCGAAGTGACCGGCTACGACGCCATCGATTTCTCCGTCCGCTATGAGCGCAATGTTCTGGGAAGCTACCAGTTGAGCCGCTTCTCGCCGGGAACCGATGCGTGGGAGATCGACGGCGAGGATGCCTCGATCCGCGCAGCCGGATTCAACAAGGACAGCTTCATGTGGTTCGAGCGCGCACCGAGGGACGACCAGGTCCCGGCGTCGCAATTGGTGGAGCGGAAGATCCCGGAAGACTTCCCCCAGTTCGGCAGCGAGTTCGATGGGTTCGCCGACGCGGCGCTTCGAGGGGAACCCGCCACGCCTGACTTCAACGACGGGTGGCGGGTGGCTCGCGTGCTGGATCAGGTTGCGGCGTCGGCAGACGACTGACACCAACTGACCGCGCGCAGCCCCGAACAAAACGAGCGCCCCCGACTGCGAGGGGCGCTCGTTGATTCAGTCTGTCGGCTCGGCGCGCCTATCCCTGCGCGGCGAGCTCCTGAGCGATCTGGTTCATCTCGCTCAGGATGGCCATGATGTCCTCCTGGTTTTCCTTGTAGGTGGCCATGACCGGCAGGGCCCATCCGGCCTGATCGCAGGCGGCGTGCAGATTCTGCAGGCCTGCGCCAACGTCGGCGGGACTGATGGCGTTTCCGTCGGCGTCCTGGCCCGTCTCGAGAGCGCTCACGGCGTCCCTCACGTTCATGACGACACCTTCGAGGGCCTGCTGAGGGGTCGTGGAACCGCCCACCATGATGGCGGCCTCAGCGGACGGATTCGCGGCGATCTCGCTCAAACGGTCCGCCATCTGCTGGAGGCGGCTGAGGGATGTTCCCCCTGTGGCACCCTTCTTGCCTCGGAGTTTCATCACGACCACCACGATGACCGCGAGGAC
>JALGSS010000378.1 GCA_029821745.1 Candidatus Zipacnadia bacterium | reverse complement strand
CGGGCATGTCTACTTGCGTCGGTACCTCGGCATTGACCGGCAGCCCGACAAGCTCGAGTATTTCGAGGCGTTCCTGACTGAAGACGGGCCGACCGGGGCCGAGCGTCTCGATGACCGCGTCTTCTTCTTCGATGTTGACACGCCACGCACACCACTGGAACTCGTCCGCGAGGCCTTCCACGAACTTGGGCATCTACTGATCCCCCGCGTCGGCCCGTTCGATGGCGACGACCGCTGGGCCAACGGTGATCTGGGCGAGCGCCTGATGTTCCAGTGGCTCGCCGAGGAGGCCGGCGGTGCCGGCGAGAGTGGCTGGCCCAGCGCCCAGGCGGGCGAGATCCTGTCCCAGTTGTACGGCCTCAACGGTCAGGAGGTGGCGCGCTACATCCTGTTGAGTTGTCGTCTGCCGATCAATGTGTGGATGGCGACGCCGCCCGATGATTTCAGCGGCGACGATGGGCTCGAGCGCTTCGCGGGGTTCTGTCTGTGGGTGCATGGGGCTCACGGGCGCGCGTCGCGCGTTCCTCGCGGGGATGCTGCAGAAACCCGATGCGACGGAGCCCTCCGCCTTCATGGATGCGTACAAGGAGCTTGTCGCCGAGGTCATCGCGAGCGGGGCGACACTGCGCTTTGATGCGGGGGCGCTGAACGTGATGGGCAGCAAGCTGATGCAGGCCCCCGTCGAGGGAGCCTTGCGGCGGGAACTGATCGCGATCGGCGCCGAAGGCCATGCCTCGTTCCGCGTCTACCTCCCCGAGGGGGCCTTGAGCCTGTCGGTGGAATGTGACCGTGGCGCGGAGGCCGTGCTGAGCGTGCATCTCGACGGGGCGTCGCAGTTCGTCGGCAACCTGACTGGTCCCGTCGAACTCGGGACTCTGCAGGCCGGCTGGCACGAAGTGCGCGTGGGCTGCGCCTCGGAGGGCCCGGTTGAGATCAAGAGCCTGAGTTTCTTCACCACTGAACCGCCGGGCGAGTAGGCTGCAGTCCCGACGTTGTTGTAGCGTCCGCGCACGTATCCCCCTGCAGCCGCCTGTGCAAGGAGCCACTATGCGCACTCTTCGTCTTTCGCTTCTCCTGGCAATCCTCGCTGTTGGCGGCCTCGCGTCTGCGTTTGAAGCGCCGTATCCCTCTGGGCACCGTCAGCGCATCAACGGATACACGGTGCTGCATCTGGCGGGCGACGGCTGGGAGCTTGGCAGCCAGCACGGCTACCTGGCAGGCCGTCTGGTGCGGCAGGTGCTGAAAGATGTGATCCTGGAGAACAACGGCGCGGGGGACAGATACAAACCCCTGATTCGCGGCGCGATGGTGATGGAGCGCTACCTGCCCGATGAGTACCGGGCAGAGCTTCGCGCCCTGGCGAAGGCGGCGGATGTCAAGTACGAGGACCTGGTCGCCCTGCAGTTGTTCGGGGACGTCCAGCGTGGCCAGAGGTGCACGTCCTACGCGGTGTACGGCCCGGCGACGAAGACCGGCGAATGCATCGTTGGGCGCAACATGGACTTCTGGGACCACGGCGCCGGCAAGTACGGAGCCTGCATCATCCACTACACTCCCGCCGACGGAATCCCCTTCATGACTATCTCGTGGACCGGCATCATCAACGGCTGGACCGCGATGAACCGGTATGGGATCGTGTGCGCCAACAACTCGTCATATGGGGGCAACGACAGCATTCACGGGCTGTCCACGTGCTTCATGGTGCGGAAGGTGGTGCAGTACGCGCGCACGGTCGAGGAGGGTGTGCGGATCGTGAAGAACACGCCGCGCGCCTGCGGGACGAACCTGATCATCGCCGGGGGCAATCCCCCGCAGGCGGCGATCGTCGAGTTCGACCACGAGCAGGTCGCGGTGCGCTGGGCCAAGAAGGGGTACGTCTGCGCGGCGAACAGCTTCCGGGCCCTCGGCCGCCCGGAGACAACGGTCACGGATGACGGGGACGACTTCGGGGCGGACACCGACAGCGAGACGGGGTTCAACAGCTACTACTGGCTGTCTCGCGATGAACTGCTGGCGAAGCTGATCCGCGAGAACTACGGCCGCCTGGACGACACGATCAACCTCGCCGCCGCCGATGGAGTGCCGATCCGCTCCATCAACCTGCACAGCTCACTGCTCTTCCCGCAGCGGCTGGCTTTCCGGGTGTCCATGAGCGAGACGCCGGCCGCCGATCACCCGTACCGCCGATACCGCATGACTGAGCGTGGGATCGTCAGCGATGAGTGAGGGCGTGACGGCCCCGGAGGGCGCTACGGCCCGTGGGGCCCCGCCGATTGCACGACATCGGCACCCCACGGCTATAGATGGCTGCCGCTACGGTCCGGTTGACGGCGTGGCCCCCGGCACGAGCGGGGGCTTGTTGCCCGTGGGGAGCCCCTCAATGAGCATCGGAGCGGCGCCCGTCGGAGCGGTCTGAATAGTCGTTGTTGCTGTCGCGGACGGCGTGCCGTAGAAGGCCTCGCCGAGCTTCTTCAGGCTCACGAGATCGAACTTCGTCACCTTGCCGTCGGCTGCGATGTACAGGCTGTTGCCATGCACGAGCATCGCCGGTTGCGAGACGATGATGGTCGGCGCAGCGCCGCCGCCGGCGCCCGGCAGCATCCCGCCTCCCAGCGCCCCGAGCATTCCCAGGTTGCTGAGGCCGCCAAGCCCCCCGAGGTTGCCCCCCGCGCCGCCACCCAGCAGGTCCCCCAAGCCGAGGGCGTCGAGGTCCTGACACCACGCGGCTCCAGTCGCGGTAACCAGGACGATCGTGGCGATGCCGATCACGGTCGTAACTCGTCGGGCCATGAGCGAGTCAACTCCTTGTGTGGCGCGACGGTATGGATAATCGCCGCGGATTGATCCCCACGGATGCACCAAGTTCTTCCCTTCGTCAGTCAAGAACAGACGGGCAACTGGGGAAGTGCCATTGGGCGGTGGAATCAGGGCAGCGAATCGCACTCGCCCGCGAAGTCGAGCATTGATTGCGCGCGCCTCCGCAGTGTGTCCGCCCAGGCCTTCAGGTGCTCCTCGCCCGCCGGCGTGATCTCATAGACGCGCTTGGCGGGTCCGCCGCCGGAGGTGTCCCAATCCGACTGTGCCAGGCCGCCCTCCTCCATCTGGCGGAGGACCCGGTAGACTGCAGCGGCATCGACGACGGTGTCGCATATGGCGAGCTCGTTGGCTTGCGCGATGAGATCGTACCCGTGGGCGCGCTCTTTCTTGCTCAGTAGGTACAGTAGGGCCGGCTCCACCAGGCGCGGGAGTTTCCCGAAACCCGGGGGCCCCCCACCCCGTCTGCCTCGACCTCTTCCAAGACCGCCTCTACCCAATTCAACCACCCTTATATGTTGATTACACAGGTACGATACGGCGAGCGCTTCCCGCTGTCAAGCAACGGCCCTGCGCAAAGTGCGCAAAGGCCACCGCGGCCGTTGTGGTTCGCGAATTCACATGAGTGGGTGGCACGCTGCCGGCCTTACCGGAGGTGTGTGTATCAAGATGGGCACCCCGGCCGGATACGTCGACGCGATGCGGCTGCGTCTCGTAGTCCGGCCGCTCCGCCGGTCCACGTCAACGAGTACCTTTCGTGAAGTCAAATGAGAGGGTGCCACTGGTCCCGCTCAGCGGGACCAGTACGTCGTTGTCGTTAGCCGTCGGGGCCGGACTACGAGGGCTTAGGCCCGACGTATCCGGCCCGTGTCGTTAGGTGCTGGCAGAGGCACACGGCGTCGTGGGCAAGCCCATTCCCACGGGTCAGCGAATGCTGTTCGCCAGACTTGCGGTTCTCAAAGTCAGACGAGAGGGCGCCCCACCCGTCTGTTTCCAGGCGAGGCCGCCCGTGGCCTACAAGTGCGTGTACTCGTCGATGTAGGCCGCGTCGGCGCCCTGGTTGCGCATGAAATCGATCAGAGCCTGCTGCATTCGTCGCGCGATCCGCGGGTGCGCCTTGATCACGTTCTTCTTCTGGCCGGGATCCTCTTTGCGGTCATGCAGCGCCGCCTTGTATCCCTCCGGGCCGGTCACAAGGGTCCAGCGGGGCCCCGTCACGGTGATGGCCGAGGGCAGGTAAGGGATGCGCCCCTCGCCCGAGCCGCTGTGGCATGAAGTGAACACGTACTCGTGGTGGCTCTTGGCCTTGCCCTTGAGGACGGGGGCCAGCGAGCGCCCGTAAGTCTCCGGGCCCTTGACGCCACACACGTCCAGAATGGTGGGCATCAGGTCGGCGGGCTGAGCGAGTGCGCTGGTGCGCTTCGGCCGGGCCTTCCCGGGGAGTCTCATGAGCAGCGGGAGACGTCCGACTTCGTCGTAGATCGGCCACGCGTCCTCGGGGTCGACGGTGTGCTTGCCGGTGCGCTTATGCTCGCCCAGATACATCCCGTGGTCGGAGATGATGATGACCAGCGTGTTGTCGAGCAGCCGCATGGTCTCGATCTGCTCGAGCAGGTGCCCGACCCACCGGTCCGTGAGCGTGACCTCGGCGGCATACCGGGCCTGTAGGCGCTTCAACTCGTGCTTCTCGTAGATGTCGGTGTAGCCATAGCGAGGGTAGGAGTAGTCGAGGCCCTCGTAGTCGGGGCTGTAATACTCCGTGTAGTAATCGGGCGCCAGCCAGTCCTCGTGGATCTCGAAGGTGTCCACCCACAGGAAGAACCGGTCGCGCCTGTAGTTGCCCTCCAGCCACTGGCAAGCGGAGCGCATGGTGCGGGCGACCAGCCAGTCACTCTCATGCTCATAGTGCATCGTCCGGGCGCGGTCGCGGATGAACCCGCCGGCGTTCTGGCGCATGTTCTCGCGAGGGACAGGGAGCGTCACCTCGTCCGTGTTGTTCTCCCAGCCGGTCGGCGGTTGGAGGAAGATGTCCTCGTCGAAGTCCTTGCCGAAGCCGGTGGGCACCATGTTGCTGGTGTCATGGACGAAGGCGGCGTGGTAGCCCGCGTCGCGCAGGCACTGGACCACCGTCGTCTCATTGTCGCCGAGAGGCTTCCATCCGTGGATGGGCCACTTCGCGTGTCCGGTGAAGCAGTCGGTGCGCATGGGGATGGTGGGGAAGCTCGCGCAGTAGGCGGCGTCGAACCGCGTGGCATCTTCCGCGAAGGCGTCGATGCCGGGCGTTCGTATCTTCTCGTTCCCATAGCAGCCGAGATGATCCCACCGCAATGTGTCCAGGCAGATGGCGATGACGTTCATGGACGGACCTCCGAAGAAGACGCCGATGTTGGATAGCAGCGCACCCTTGCACAGTGTGGGTTTCTTCGCCCCAGACGAAGTTCCTTCGATGCGGGGCACAGCCGACGCCAATCGGGTAAGCAGGACAAAGCCGCCACGCGAGGAACTGATCCGTGTTGAGAAATCAAGCAGGCGAGGTGCTTACGGTGAAGGCCTACATCATGACGGACCTTGAGGGCTGTGCGGGGATCCCCAGTTGGCATGATTACGGCGCCCCCGAGCATCGCTGGTACGAATACGCGCGCGAACTCGTGACCCTCGAGACAAGCGCCGCCGTCCAGGGCTGCCTCGACGCGGGGGTGGATGAAGTGCTCGTGGTCGATGGGCACGGTCACGGAGCCATCAACCCGGTGCTGCTGCACCCCGAGGCGAACCTGTTATTCGGGAGGCCCATCGGGTACCCCTTCGGATGCGACGAGAGTTTCGACGCGGCGATGATGGTGGGCCAGCACGCGAAGTCCAACACCGATGGCGGGCACTTGTCCCACACTGGCTCGTTCTCGGTGGAGGAGGAGACCATTAACGGGATC
>JALGSS010000377.1 GCA_029821745.1 Candidatus Zipacnadia bacterium | reverse complement strand
AGCTCGATTCCCTCGCGGGGGGTGATCCGGCCAATTGCGCCGGGATCTTGCGCGACGTGCTCTCCGGCACACCCGGGCCGGCCCTGGACATCGTCTTGCTCAATGCCGCGGCCGCCATCTACGTGGGTGACGTCGCCGACGACATCCCGGGAGCCTTGCAGATCGCGCGGGAGGCCGTCGAGTCCGGAGAGGCCCTGGGCAAGCTCGAGGCGCTGATCCATCTGTCCGGGGAGTTGGCCGACGATGACAGTGCTTGACGAGATCATCGCTCGCCGTCGCGAAAGCCTCGAAGCGCGTCGCCGGGAGCTTTCCCTAGCGGAGATCCAGGCTGCTCTGGCCGACCTGGACGATGCGCCGCGAGACTTCGCCACAGCCCTGCGGGGCCCATGGGTCCGGGTGATCGCCGAGATAAAGTTCCGCAGTCCCAGCGGGGGCGTTCTGACCGCGAGACGCGATCCCGGCGCGATTGCGGCCGAGTACGAGGCCGGAGGCGCCGCGGCCCTGAGCGTGCTGACGGAGCCTGACTACTTCGGGGGCCGGCCGGACTACGTGAATAAAGCACGGCAGGCGACGTCCCTCCCGGCGCTGCGCAAGGACTTCGTCGTCGATGAGTACCAGCTCTACGAGAGCCGACTGCTCGGGGCCGATGCACTGCTGCTGATCGTCTCGGCGCTATCCGACATGCAGCTCGCGGAATACCTCGGCGTCACGCGAGGGCTGGGCATGAGCGCGCTTGTCGAGACGCACAACGCCGAGGAGATTGGGCGAGCTCTGGCGTCGGGAGCCCGCGCATTGGGGATCAACAACCGGGATTTGAGGACGATGAAGGTCTCCCTGGCAACGACCGAGAGACTCGCCCGGTTGGTGCCGCCTGACGTGGTGCTCGTCAGCGAGAGCGGCATCCTCTCCCCCACTGATCTTGAGCGTGTGGCCGAGGCCGGGGCTAACGCCGTGCTCGTCGGCACGCACCTCATGCAGGACCCTCACCCGGGGCAAGCATTGCTGCCCCTCACACAGATACCCGCGAAGCCGCGGGAGTCAGCGACAGGGAAGTGAGACGGATGAAACTCGAAGCCGGAGGACGTTTTGGCCCGTTCGGCGGCCAGTACGTTCCGGAGACACTAATGGGCGTGCTGCGAGAGCTCGAACTCGCCTATGAGCAGTACGCCGACGATACCGAGTTCAAGCAGGAGCTCGAGCGGTACGCGACAGAGTACGTCGGGCGGCCGTCGCCCCTATACAAGGCAGCGCGGCTCGGTGAGCAGGTTGGCTGCACAGTCTACCTCAAGCGCGAGGACCTCAACCACACGGGCGCCCACAAGATCAACAATTGCATGGGGCAAGGGCTCCTCGCGCGCCGCATGGGCAAGCAGCGCATCATCGCCGAGACCGGCGCCGGACAGCATGGCGTCGCCACGGCCACCGTAGGCGCACTGTTTGGGATGGAATGCGTGGTCTACATGGGCGAGGAAGACATCCGCCGGCAGCAGCTCAACTGCTTTCGGATGGAGCTTCTCGGCGCCACCGTAGTGCCCGTCACCAGTGGCTCATGCACCCTCAAGGACGCCATCAATGAGGCCATCCGCGACTGGATGACCAATGTGGACAACACCTTCTATGTGTTCGGGACCGTCTGCGGTCCGCACCCGTACCCGGTGATGGTGCGGAATTTCCAGTCGGTGATCGGCCGCGAGGCCCGGGAGCAATGCCTGACGCACGAGGGCCGCTTGCCGACCCATCTGTTCGCGTGCGTTGGCGGGGGATCGAATGCCATGGGGCTATTCCACGCCTTCATCGAAGACGAGGGCGTGGAGATGCACGGCGTTGAGGCCGCGGGGCTGGGCATCGAGACCGGGAAACACGCCGCACCGCTTAACGACGGCAGCTTCGGGGTCTTGCATGGAGCCGCTCAGTACATGATGCAGGACGCAGACGGACAGGTCAGCACCACGCACTCCGTCTCGGCCGGCCTAGACTACCCTGGAGTGGGGCCTGAGCATTGCGCCCTGCGGGACGCCGGACGGGCCGTATACGACGCAATCGACGACAACGAGGCGCTCGAGGCCTTCCAGACGCTGTCACGACTAGAAGGCATCATCCCGGCCCTGGAGAGCTCGCACGCGGTGGCACAGGTACTGAAGATGGCCGGCCGGTTCGACCCCGAGGATATCATCATCATCAACCTGTCCGGCCGCGGCGACAAAGACGTTACCGAAGTCAAACGTCTGCTGCAGGCCGCCGGTCAGCCAGTGGAGGAAACCACCCATGCCTCTTAGTGACGCCTTCGATCTCGCGAGACAAGAGCACCGCGCAGCACTCATCGTGTACATCACCGCCGGCGACCCGGACCTCGAGACCACCGCGCAACTTGCCTGCGCGATCGCCGAATCCGGCGCCGATATCATCGAGCTCGGGGTCCCCTACTCCGACCCGATCGCCGACGGGCCGACGATCCAGGAGGCGGGCCAGCGCGCCCTCGCCGCGGGGACGACAGTGGCGGGCGTCCTCGATTGCGCGCGCTCGATCCGCCGTCAGTCTGATGTCGCGCTGGTCATCATGACCTGCTACAACCCGGTGCTACGCATGGGACCCGAGGCCTTCGCCACGGAAGCCGCGACCGCCGGCGTGGATGGCATTCTCATTTCAGACCTTCCCGCGGAAGAGGCCGGGGACTGGGTGCAGATCGCCGAAAGCAACGGGCTCGACACGGTGTTCCTCGTGGCCTCGACGACCGAGCCGGAGCGCCAGAAGCTCGTGGGAGAACTGAGCACGGGGTTCGTGTACGTCATCTCGCGCCCGGGGACGACGGGGGCCCGCTCGGATCTGCCGGAGGAACTGCCCGACCTGGTGGGCGAGCTGCGCGAAACAACCGACCGGCCGCTGGCCGTCGGTTTCGGCATCAGTCAGCCGGAGCACGTGACCAAGATCGCTCAGATCGCCGACGGAGCCGTTGTGGGCAGCGCCATCGTGGACGTGATCGCTGAGCACGGGAAGAGCAACGACCTGCTGCCCGCCATCACGGAACTGGTCAGCCGGCTTGCAGCCGCCACGAGCACGGCCTGACATTGGCCCGAGAACCAATCCACGCATACGAAGACGGCGCGGGAAGGCACTGCCCTCTCCGCGCCGTCGCTGATTTCTCCCAGACTTGCCCGGCCGCTACTTCTCCTTGCGCCACACAATCTCCGGCGCGCTGAGCAGCCCCGATTCGTAGAGCATGTACTCCTCGTTGAAGCCGGCGCCCTCGGTGATGAAGTTCCCCGGGCCGTACCCGGCGGTGTCCAGGGGGACCTGATGCAGCGGCCCGAACACGTTGCGGCGAGTGAGGACAACATCAAGATCGATCGTCTCTCCGGCAAGCGCGCCCGGCACTTCGGCCTCGTACGGCTGCCAGGCAATGAACGCGGGCTCATCGTCACCGGTCGATGCGAGCAGACAGGCGGCCTCGAAGTCCTCAGCCGCGATGAACGCGCGGGAAGCACCTCTCGGGGCACTGCCGACGGGGAGCTTGTAGGTGATCTTCCCTGTGTAGAAGGGGAGGCCCTGGGGCACGACGTCACCTGGCTCGAGACGCTCGGGCAATGCGACCAGCGTCCGCTGGGTACCCTCCACGCGGACTCCGAAGTCGCCCAGCAAGTACAGGCTCTCGAGATTGACGTCGTCGTGGAACCCAACCTGCAGTCGGACCACATTCTCCCCTGGCTTCAGGGCTTCCGCGGGAACGGGAATCCGGCGGAAAGCCACGTCGACCCACCAGCCCTGATCATCAGCCGGCACAGTCTGGCCATTGATGCTGACATCGAAGGCGTCCGGGGACTCCAGCACGAGGGTCACGGGCTCTTGCGGCAGTTCCTCGATCACAAAGGGGAACTCCAGCGTCAGGGACGCCTTGACCTCATGGGGCTGATCCTTCACGAACCACGGCTGGAGCATTCCGCCCCCGCGTAGCGCCAAGCCCAACTCACGCCGGACAGCGCGGTCGATCTTCAGGATCTCCAGGTCCTCGCTGAATGATCCGTCTCCGATGCGAAACCGCGCCCGATCGAGCACGCACACGTTCTCTTCGCTCAGTTCATACTCGTACGGCCCGGGGATCGGGGACCGCGCCACATCAACGAGGACGGGCTTCGGCTGGAGGGCGCCGTCACGCTCCGAGGTCAGTACATAGAGGTGCTCACCAGAGGGAGGGAAATCCGTCGTGAACTCCACGTACCGGTCGGCCTGCTCCGCTTCGATGGCATGGCGCGCGCCGGTCAGGCAGTCCCACTCCTCCACGTGTCCTGTCCCATACATGCGAACCGTCGCGTTGCGAAACCACTCGTCCCGGTTCACGTTGACGGCGAGAACGACGAGCCCATCCTCGGTACTGCGCGCCTGGCAGAAGACGTCGGACAAGGGCTTCAGAGTCTCACCGTCGAGCACTCTGACGGCGGGCTCGATGCTCCCGGCCACGGCGTCGGTCACGGCCTTGCACTCCAAGGGGACGTGGGTGGCGTCCTGGGCGAGAGCGTCCGCCCGGCCGGACTCCAGCGCATCCACGTGGGCGGGCGCATCACCGGCCATGACGACCGTGCCTCCCTCTTCAACGAACTGCTCAAGGACATCCAGCGTGGTCGAGCGCACCGTCTCCATCCCGGACACCACGACAGTCTTGTAGGCGGCCTCACCGAGGATCAGCACGGGGTCGTCGCCACTTGTGTCGATCCGGGCGAACCGGGCGATGTGGTCCTCGTCGCCGTAGTCGAAGTCGATCTGAGCGCCGGACAGCCAGTGGAACAGGTCTGCATACGCCTGGTCGAGAGCTTTGACCTCCGGCGCGGCGCTCACAAGCCAGACGACCCAACCGGCGTGGACCTGCGCCCATGCGCTCTCGATCGGGTTGACCACGAGCACGTCGCAGCACGGCTTGCCCTCCATCAAGGCAATCTGCATGCGTGAGAAGTAGGTCTCCACCCGGTCGTACTCGGCATACCACGCCGACTGGTGGAAGATGCTGGCGGGGAAATCCCGCTTGGCCTCGCCCTCCATGGTGTACCAGGACAGATGCGGACAACCCGTGCAGCCATAGAGCTCCGACAGGACCCACGGACGCCCGAGTTGGCGAGCCACGGACGCGATCTGCTTCACGATCCAATAGTTGCGGTTACCCTCGGTGAGAACATCGACGCCGGGGTACTCCATATGCTCGTAGTAGCGCATCATGGACCCGCACGTGACTGCCTGTGAGCCGAAGGTGTCTTCGTGGAGCACATGGCCCGTGAGAATGAGCCCGTTGCGGCGGCACCACTCGTCATACGGTTTCGCCCAATTGTCCAGGAACATCTGCTGCAGGTGCTCCATGAGATGCCACTTGACCTGACTGATGCGCCGCCCGTCGGGCCGCAGGTAGATCTCCGGCAGGTGGTCTATCAGGTCGTAGCCGAACCGGGCTTCGAAGGCGCTGAAGAGGTCTTCTGTCCACGGAACCAACCACTGGGAGTCGGGGTTCAGATGGCCGGTGGCACACATGACGAGACCTCGGTGGGGCTCGTCGGTGAACACTCCCTTGATGGACTTGCCGATCCTGTCGCCGCAGCGGGCGACATACTCGTCCATCGTGACCCGCAAGAACTCCTCGGTGGCCGCCCGCTTGAGGGTGTCCAGGTATGTCTGCCCGTTGTAGGAGCTGTCGCACGCCATCTCCTCGGTGGTGAAGAAGAGCACCGTGTCGCCGGTGAACTCGTCGGCGGGC
>JALGSS010000376.1 GCA_029821745.1 Candidatus Zipacnadia bacterium | reverse complement strand
GGGGGGCTGGACTCGAGTGTGAATGTGGGGCTGCTGTCGCGGGTGTGCGGGCCGGACCAGCACAGCTTCTCCGTCGCTTATCCCCAGGAGCGGTTCGACGAGTCCGCGTATGCGAGAGAGGTTGCTCAGCATAACCAAACCCAACACCACGAACTGGTGCTGGACTCGGATGATCTGCTTGATGAGCTGCCCACGATCGTCTGGCATCTCGAAGAGCCCAATATTGATTTCTCGTACCTGCCAACCTATGCGCTGGCGCGGTTCACGCGGCAGGTCACCGACACCGTAATATCCGGCGACGCGCCCGACCACTGGCTCGGGAGGCACTACCCGATGGCTGTGGCGCGGGGAATGCTGGGTCGGGTCCCCGGCGGATCGGCACTTGCGGGCCTGGCCTTCGGGGCGCCGGGTATCTGGGAGCGCCTGCGGGGATCTCGCTCAGGGCGGCATCTGTGGAAGGCCCTGCGCGCCGGGGCCGCCTCGCCCGTCGACGCGTACCTGAGCATCTATGAAGACATTGTCTGGAATTCGCTATCTCCCGCGCGCCGGGGACAGTTGCTGATGCCCGAACTCCTGGCGGCAGGTCGCGCTCCCTGGGACGGGGGCGAATCCACCCTTGACGTGGGGGATCTATCCCCCATGAACCAGATGATTGCCTTGGATGTGTCGATCAACGGGGCGTTCGGGGTGTTTGCGAAGGTGGGGAAGATGGTGGGGGCCCACGGGCTGACGGTGCGGGAACCGTATATGGACCGCGATGTGTGGCAGATGATCTGCTCACTGCCCGACCAACTGAAAGTGCGTGGCAGCCGGCGGGACTATCTATCTAACCGCGCAAGCAAGAAGTACATCCTGCGCAAGGTGGCGGAGAAACTTGTTCCGGAATCAGTGCTGACCAAACCAAAGCATGGCTTCGAGGCGCCGGTGGCGACGTGGCTGCGTGGACGCTTGCCGGGGGTCTCGGCTCAGCAACTCCTCCCGAACCTGGCGGACCGCTGGATCCGCCCGCAGTTCGCGCAGACGCTGATCGATGAGCACGCCGCCGGAGCTCACGATCATAGCTGTCTGCTCCTCATGCTCATCACCAGCGACCTGTGGTTCCGCGTCTTCATCCAAGAGCAGGGCTCCAAACCGGACTACACCTGGCGGGAGTACC
This sequence comes from Candidatus Zipacnadia bacterium, assembly GCA_029821745.1. Classification (GTDB taxonomy): domain Bacteria; phylum Armatimonadota; class Zipacnadia; order Zipacnadales; family JABUFB01; genus JALGSS01. The sequence goes on along the minus strand of JALGSS010000376.1, from coordinate 4,100 downwards.
TGGCAGGGCAGTGCTTATCATAGGAACGACACAAAAATAACGTCTAACGACAAATAGTGTAGTTCAATATAGAATGGGCTAAAGAGTAGGTCATGATATTCATATGGACATTGACGTGTGGACCTTTGGTCATTATAATGCTCGCGTATCACCAAGTATGAGGCGGCGGCCATATCGCGTCACTGGGGGCAGGGACGCCCGCCTCTCATCATCGCAGCCAGTCGTTTAGCGAACACAGAAACTCGTCGCAGCATAATATCGCGGTAAGGAATTCCTCCCCCACTCAATGGATGTGGTCGGGTGCGATGCATCGGCACTCCGGCTACATGAGTGGGGGTTTTTCATGACACACTATCCAGAGGCGCCTTTGACAGGACTGGAGATGTCGTTGGGGGAGGATAGGGACGTGTTGTGGGCGCGTGCTACGGGGTGTAATAAGCAGAACTCAAACCCGTCGTTTGGAGCATAGTAAATAGTACAGGGTATCTACAATAGAAATGGGCCGGAAGGGTGCCGCCCTCCGGCCCAGGGGGACAGACATCTTCGCCCTGGCTCGGGGAAAGAAACGTCTGTCACGTTCCAGTATAATCTCAGTGGACTTCCTCAGTCAAGTCTCTGTCCCCCACATAATACCCTCTACGCGACCGCGGGAAACCGTGGTGAATCGTCCCTGAACAGGCGCTATCAGGCCAGTTGGCGGCATCGTCTGTGCAGGGAGCGAAACCGTCATCCAACAGCATTTGAGGGGTCTTCGAGATGCTCATCGATAAGTGGGTTGGGGCGCGGGTCGGCTTGATCGGGAACCCCTCCGACGGGTTCGGAGGAAAGACTATCTCCTGCATGCTGGCGAATTTCGGCGCGCGGGTCATGCTGTACGAAAGTAGCACGATCGAGATTGTCCGCCATCCTCTGTTCGATCCTCTCTCCTTCCATAGCCTGTCCGACCTGTCCGAGACGGCCCAGCATGACGGTTACTACGGCGGGATCCGGCTGCTGTTCGCGACCTGCAAGCGGTTCTTCGAGTTCTGCAAGGAACAGGATATCACGCTGCCGGAGCGCAATTTCGTCCTGCAGTACGACACGGATATCCCGCGGCGTGTGGGATTGGCTGGGTCGAGCGCGATCATTTCGGGGGCTGTCAAGGCCCTCATGGACTTCTATGAGCTGACCGAGACGGACATCCCGCGACCGATCATACCGAACCTGATCCTCAGCGTTGAGACTGACGAGTTGGGGATCCAGGCAGGGCTTCAGGACCGGGTCGTCCAGACGTACGGTGGGCTCGTGTACATGGACTTCAATCCCGTCCACTTCGACAAGCAGGGCTACGGGTTCTACGAGAACCTTCCGGTCGAGCTGCTTCCTCCCCTGTATCTCGCCTACGCGGACGCTCCCAGCGATTCGGGGGCGATCCACGGTGCGGTGCGGTACCGCTACGATAAGGGCGATGATGAGGTACACCGGGCGATGCGGCAGTTCGCATCGCTGACGGACGAGTCGAAGGAAGCGCTTCTGGCCGGCGATCACGAGCTCCTCGGGCAACTGATGGACTGCAATTTCGATCTTCGTCGCGAGCTGTACGGCGACGAGTACATCGGCGAGCGGAATCTGGAGATGGTTGAGCTGGCGCGCAGTCTGGGGTTGTCGGCGAAGTTCTCCGGCTCGGGCGGCGCCATCATCGGCATCTGCGATTCTGCGGAGAAGTTCCACCGGGCTGAGGCAGCCTTCAGAGAGCGGGAGTTCAGCTTCGTGGAGTTGCTGCCGGCGAACGGCGTAGCCGCAGCGCGGGGCCTCCATCCACCGGTGATTGACGCGATGCCGTCTGCATTTTCCGTGGCGTAGTAGTTATCACCGCGGGAGATGCTGGGCAGACATCAACCGCAGCAAAACCAAGGGCGAAAATGAGCATTACCCAATCATTGCAGCGTCAGCAGCCCGGCTCCATTTTGAAGGCCTTGCCCCGGAATGTATTGGGGGCCTGTAGTTACGGCGTAGGTTTGGGTGCGGTGCTTGCGCCCGGCCTCACGGGGCGCCGTCTGTTTGCCCAGGCGGTCAAGCTGGTCGGTAGCGCTGGGCTGAAGTTGGCACCATCGATCTATAAATCCCTGGATGCCGGGAATCGCGAGTTCTCAACAGGGGAGAGGAAGCGGCAGCCCATACGGCAGCGTCGACAATTTGCTGCCTTGCTGGCCGATGCAGACGCCGGGAAGATCGAAGTCGACGACGCGTTCGAGCAGCTTGACATTCCGGAAGAAGCTTACGCGGAAGCGGAGAAGCTGTCTGCGTATCGCATGTTCGCTTCCGTCGATCCAGACGCAGAGGTCGCGGTCGCGTATTCCGGGGGTGGGGATTCTACCCTTGCTGCCTTGCTGGCCGCCCTGTATTTCAAGCGTGTGCATCTCGTCACCGGCTATCACACGTTCATCGGGCACCGGGACAGAGCCGTTGTGAACGCCCAGAAGCTCACGGACCTATTTGGTGAAGACAAGATCTGCCACGCCTATGTCGATACGAACCGGGCTCTTCAGCAGATGTTCTTCGGCAACTACTGGCAGGATCTGCGCCGCTACGGGACACTGCCGGTGGCGATCGGGTGCCTGGTGTGCAAGATGTCCTTCGATGTGGGCACGATCACCTATGCCAAGGAGCATGGGCTTAAGGCCGTGCTCGACGGCGCCGACCTCATGATCAAGTTTCAGCTCAGCCAAGGCCATCCCGAGATTATGCGGGAGCGGGAGCGAATGTACGACGCCCATGGCCTGGCATTTTTGCACCCCTGTGCGGGCCTGGATGACGGGGCGACAACGCTCCTGATCATGGGACGCAAGCTCCACCCGTCGATGCTGCTGTACCCGGTGCAGCCGGACTGCCGAGGCTACGACTTCCTGGGGCAGATCACGAAACGCTTCTACTTCCTCAACCGGTATGGCATGGACGGGCTCTCGGAGCTCGGGCTGAGTTATGCGAAAGACAAACTAGCGCTTTGTGGGGAACTCATCGAGTCCCACTGCTGCGAGTGTTCGACGTCCGAGGCGGATTGCTGCGCGGGATGTCCGCAACGGCAATGACGAACATGGCCCCCATAGTGGCGGTGCCGCGCCAGTGTGGGGGCCATGAGAAATCCAAGAACGGATATTGCCTGCAATGAAGATCGCCATGCTCGGGGTCAAAAGCATTCCTTGGGGTGGGGGCATTCCCACATATACCGAGGAATTGGGCAGCCGATTGGTCGCTCGCGGCCATCAGGTCACGGTTTATTGCCGTGGGCAGTATCTCGATGACCCGTCTTGCAGCGTGCACCGGGGCATTGAACGGCGCACCAGTGGGGGTCTCCGGGGCAAGCACTTCGATGCGCCCTCACACACTTTGACCGCCGCCTGCAACAGCATGGTCCGCGACTTCGATATCCTGCATATCCACGGGATGGCTCCCGGGTTCGTCGCGCCGATGATCCGGGCATTCAGCCGCAAGCGCGTTGTGCTCACCGTTCACGCCTGCGACTGGAAGGGGAATAAGTGGGGACGGATGGCGCGGCTGTGCATGCAGCAGGCCTCAGGCGTAGGGCTGCGGATGGCACACCGGGTCACGACGGTCTCGCACGGGCTGCAAGAGTACCTGCAGGAAGAGCGCGGATGCGATGCCGCCTACACACCGCCCGGCGTGCCGATCGCTGATATCATCCCGGCTTACGACATACTGAAGCTCGGGCTTGAGCCCAATGATTACGCCCTGTGCGTCTCGCGGCTCATGCCGGAGAAGGGGATCCACTACGTGGTGGAGGCCTTCGAGCGTCTGCATACCGACAAGAAGCTGGTCATTGCCGGTAACTGCCCGTATGAGTGCGATTACGTCAAAGAGCTCATGTCCCATGCCGGCGACCGGATCATCTTCCTGGGGTATGTATCCGGACGGCTGTTGGAGGAGTTGTACTCGCACGCCTCCGTGTTCCTGCAGCCTTCAGATCTCGAGGGCCTGCCGATATCTGTGGTAGAGGCGATGAGTTACGGGCGCTGCGTGCTGGCCAGCGACATCCCCCAGAACCAGGAATGCCTGGGCGGGAACGGGTTCACCTTCGAGGCCGGCAATGTGGACGACCTGAC
>JALGSS010000375.1 GCA_029821745.1 Candidatus Zipacnadia bacterium | reverse complement strand
TACACCCTCTGGGCCCACGTGCAATGGCTCGACGAGAAGGGTAACTCCTTTTTCTCAAGCGTCGATGATCAGGCGGAGACAGTGCTGGGGAACGCGGGCGAGATCGGCCCGTGGGTCTGGGTCTCGGGGCCAATGTTCAGGCTCAGTGAGGGAACGCACACGATCAAGGTCAGGGCGCGCGAGCATGGCTCCCGTATCAGCGCGATCCAGTTGACGAACCTGCCGGGCGATGCCTGCAAATAACCGCCCGCGAGTCAGGTTGTGTTAAAGAAAGGCAATCATGGGCACGGGGTGTCGCGTCGTGTGCGAGGGGGCCCCGTGCAAGGCATCTCACAACATCCGTGGGGCCCCGTCACACAAACCGTGACACCCCACGGCCATGCGTCAATGGTCCTTCAACACAACCGTCATATGCACTCGCGGGCGGTTCATTTCAGATAGTCGGACTGACCGGCGCTACCCAGCGTCGTAGTCGGTGAGCGGTCGGTACCAGATGTTCCGGAAGCGCACGAGGTCGCCGTGGTCCTGAAGCTCCAGCGGCCCGTCGCCGTGAGGCTCGTACGTAGTGAGGACTCGGTGGGAGGTGGAGCCCATGAGCTCCTTGCGGTTGTGCAGAACGATGCCGTTCAGCATCACGGTGACGAACGCCGGCTTCACGAGCTGGTCGCCGTCGAACTGCGGGGCCTCCCAGACAATGTCATACACTTGCCACTCGCCAGGCTTGCGGCACGGGTTCACCAGCGGCGGATACTGGCCGTAGATCGCACCCGTGGTGCCGTCGGCGTAGGTCGGATTGTCGTAGCAGTCGAGTACCTGAATCTCGTAGCTGCCCATCATGAACACGCCGCTGTTGCCCCGGCCCTGGCTGTCGCCCTTGACCACTGACGGGGCGGCCCACTCCAGATGCAACTGGCAGTCCCCGAACTTCGCCTTCGTCTGGATGTTCCCGGTCCCCGGTACGACCTCCATGTAGCCGCTTTCGACTTTCCACCCGGCGTCGCCGCCTGTCTTGGCCTGCCAGCCGGACAGGTCGCTGCCGTCGAAGAGCATCACTGCGTCAGACGGTGGGGCTCCCACCTGAGCTTGCGTGCTGAACTCGCCCGGGGTCACGATGCGCGGCTGGGCGCGGTCTCCGTCATGAACATGGTAATCGGTGCCCGGGATGATGGGTGTGTCGTCATAGCCGATACTGGCTGGTGCCATAGTCTGGCCTCCTGTTTGCTGATGGGGGCCGCGCGTGCAATGCACAGCCGCCCTGGGGTCTTAGGACCACGATGGTGTCCTAGTTCCAGCCGCGGGGTTGCTTCACCTTCCGGCGAACGTGGGCGAAGTTGCGGGCCGACTTCAGCCTTCTCAGGTGGGACCCGGCATGGTATTATGGCTTTTCCTATACGTCGGTCCCAAGCCGGGATCCCCGGGCTGCAACGCCCACTGCACTCATTCCACTTCGCAGCAGAGGAGCCCATGAACGAAGCACACATCAGTAAGATCGCCACAGAACTGTCCCTGCAAGTTGGGCAAGTTAGAGCCACCAGTCTGCTCCTGGCCGATGGCGCGACCGTGCCCTTCATCTCCCGCTACCGGAAGGAGGCCACCGGCACCCTGGACGAGGTCGCGGTCACGGATATCCGCGACCGCCTGACCCAACTCGCGGAGCTCGACACGCGCCGGGAGGCCATCCTCAAGTCTCTCGAGGAGCGGGAACTGCTGACCGATGAGCTGAAGGAGAAGATCGACGCCGCCGAGACTCTGGCGGTGCTGGAGGACATCTACCTGCCCTACCGGCCGAAGCGCCGGACGCGCGCGACAATCGCCCGCGAGAAGGGCCTCGAGCCCCTCGCGGACATGGTGTTCGCCCAGGGCGAGCTCGATCCCCTCGTCGAGGCCGCGGCATTCGTGGACCCCGAGAAGGAAGTCAACGATGTCGAGGAGGCGCTGGCGGGGGCGCGAGATATCATCGCCGAGCGGGTCAACGAGGACGAAGAGAGCCGGGCGAAGATGCGCGAGCTGTTCGCGGAGAAGGCCACGGCCAAATGCAAGGTGATCCCGGGGAAAGAGGAAGAGGGCGCGAAGTTCCGCGACTACTTCGACTGGGAGGAGCCGATTTCCGCCGCGCCGTCGCACCGCGTTCTTGCCATGCGTCGGGGCGAGGAAGAGGGCATTCTCAGCTTCCGCATCGCCCCGCCGGAGGAGGATGCGCTGCGGCAGCTTAACGCCCAGTTCGTGACAGGTGAAGGCCCTGCGTCCGAGCAGGTGCGCCTCGCCGTGGAGGACAGCTACAAGCGCCTGCTCTCGCTGTCTATGGAAACCGAAGCGCGGATGGAGAGCAAGAAGCGTGCTGATGAGGACGCCATCCAGGTCTTCGCCGAGAACGTGCGCCAGTTGCTCTTGGCGCCCCCGCTGGGCAGGAAGCCTGTGCTGGCGCTCGACCCCGGCTTCCGGACAGGCTGCAAGCTCGTCTGCCTGGATGAGCAGGGCAAGCTGTTGCACAATGACACTATCTTCGTGACCCAGTCCGACCGCCAGAAGCAGGAAGCGGCGGACAAGATCCGCGCCCTGTGCGAGAAGTGCAATGTCGCCGCCATCGCCATCGGGAACGGGACGGCCAGCCGCGAGACAGACAGCTTCATCCGCAGCCTGGACCTGCCGGCGGATGTAACCGTGGTCATGGTCGATGAGAGCGGGGCGTCGGTGTACTCGGCCTCGGAGGTCGCACGCGAGGAGTTCCCCGAGCAGGACCTCACGGTGCGCGGCTCGGTGTCTATCGGGCGGCGGCTGATGGACCCTCTGGCCGAACTCGTGAAGATCGACCCGAAATCCATCGGTGTCGGACAGTACCAGCATGATGTCGAGCAATCCGCCCTGCGCCAGGGCCTCGACGACGTGGTCATCAGTTGCGTTAACGCAGTAGGCGTCGAGGTTAACACCGCCAGCAAGCAATTGCTGACATATGTCTCGGGTCTGGGGCCGAAGCTCGCCCAGAGCATCGTGGACTACCGGAACGAGAACGGTCCCTTCAGCACCCGCAAGGAATTGCTGAAGGTGCCGAGACTCGGTCCGAAGGCCTTCGAGCAATCGGCGGGCTTCTTGCGGATTCGTGGGGCCAAGAACCCTCTCGACGCCAGCGCGGTGCATCCGGAGAGCTATCACGTGGTCGACCAGATGGCCTCCGACCTTGGGTGCGACCTGCAGACGCTGATGCGCGACGACGCGACGCGCCGGAAGATCGAGCTGGAGCAGTATGTAGACGACAAGGTCGGGCTCCCAACGCTGCAAGACATCATGGACGAGCTGGCGAAGCCGGGGCGGGACCCGCGGGAGAAGTTCGAGGCCTTCAGCTTCGCGGAGGGTGTGGAGAAGATCGAGGACGTGCAGGCCGGGATGAAGCTGCCGGGGATCGTCACCAACATCACGAAGTTCGGGGCCTTCGTCGATATCGGCGTGCACCAGGACGGGCTGGTGCATATCAGCCAGCTCGCGGACCACTTCGTGAAGGAACCCTCCGACGTCATCAAGCTCCGGCAGAACGTGACCGTGACGGTGCTTGAAGTGGACCTGGAGCGCCAGCGAATCGCCCTGAGCATGCGGTCGAACCCGGACGCCGCCGAGAGACCGGCACGCGAAGGGGCCAAGCGGGGCCCGAAGCCGCAGGCCGGCTCGAAGGGGCAACGAGGCGGCAGACCCAAGAAGCAACAGGGGAAGCGCGAGGAGCCCGCGCGAATTCCGAACACGGCCATGGGCCAAGCCTTCCGCGATGCACTGAAGGACTAACTGCTCAGAGCGCCCGCCCCCCTGCGATAGCGGTGGCGGGCGCTCCGACTTGAATCCGAGACGACGGGACCGACGATGGCTGAGACCTGTCGCCTGTGCGGTGGCGAGAACACCGCGCACTTCTTCACCGGGACACGACGGTCGCAGTCAAGGGACTTCCTGCGGTGCTCCGACTGCGACATGGTCTTCGTGCCCGAACGGTTCCTCGTGTCGGAAGCGGATGAGCGAGAACGGTACCTGACCCATCACAACGACCCGCATGATGAGGGCTACCGCGGGTTCTTGAGCAGGCTTGTCGATGAGTTGGCGCCGTTGCTGAGGCCGGGAGCGTCGGGATTGGACTTCGGCTGCGGACCGGGCCCGGCCCTCGCACTGATGCTGCAGGAGCGGGGTCACCCGATGCAGATCTACGACCCTTTCTTCGAGCCTGACCCGGGGCCGCTGCAGGGGACATATGAGTTCATCACCTGCACGGAGACGGTGGAGCATTTCCGCCGGCCCATGGACGAATTCCAGCGTCTCAACAGGATGCTGAAACGCCCGGGCTTGCTCGGGATTATGACGGGAATGCTGGAGGATTGGTCCCAGTTCCCCGAGTGGCATTACCACACCGACGTGACCCACATCTGCTTCTATAGCCGAGACACGATGGAGTGGATCGCGGGACGCTTTGGGTGGGAGTGCCGCATCCCGCGCGAAGGCGTGGTACTGTTTGAGAAGGCGTAATAGCCTGCCGTTGACCGTTGGAGGAGGCCTTGTCGAGGAATGTCCGGCGCCGGCACGTGGATGAAGGCCGCCCGGTACCATGCCCTGCCCCAGATCGTCATGCCATGGGTGTTGGGGACTCTGGTGGCGCTCGCGCACGGCCACTTCAATGCGATGCTGTCCATCATCACCCTCGCGGGTCTGATCTGCGCTCATCTGGGCACGAATCTGCTCGACGACTTCTTCGACTTCGGCGCGGGGAGCCCGTTCCTGCGGGAAGACCTCGAGAGCCGAGGCGTCCGCGCGCGACTGGGCAAGTGCAAGTACGTGGTAGACGGCACGTTGTCGATCGCGCAGGTCTTCCTCATGGCGGCGGCCTTGTTCACGATGGCCTTCGGCATCTGCCTATACCTGACCTGGGTCGCCGGGTGGCCGGTTCTCGTCATCAGCGTGGCCGCAGCGGGTCTGAGCTTCTTCTACTCAGCGCCCCCACTGAGGCTCAGCTACCACGGCCTGGGCGAACTGGTAGTCGGGTTCACAATGGGCACCATGACCGTTGCGGGCACATACTACGTACTCGCGAGGGAGTTCACTCCGGAGCCGATCCTGGCCTCAGTTCCCATTGCGGTGCTCATCGCGAACGTGCTGTTCGTTCACTCGGTGATGGACCTGGATGCCGACCGGGCCCACGGGAAAGTGACGCTGGCCGTAGCGCTGGGGACGCGAGAGCGCGCGTTCAAAGTCATGCCGCTGGAGATGGGCGTCGTCTACGGGACCATCGTGGTCGCGGTGGTTCTGGGCTACCTACCGCCGGCTCTGCTTCTCTCGTTACTTTCGCTGCCCATGGCAATCGGGCTGATGCGCTCCGTGGGCGAGTTCATCGCCGACCCTGACCAAGCACCTGAGCGAAAGCCGTGGATGGGCCCGATGGACCATTGGGAGGAGTTGAAGCAGGCGGGCCTGGGCTGGTTCATGCTCCGCTGGTACATGGCCCGTAACTTGCTCACTCTCAC
>JALGSS010000374.1 GCA_029821745.1 Candidatus Zipacnadia bacterium | reverse complement strand
CTGGAGGAACAGGTATCCCCTGGCCAGCTTCATGCCCTCGGTCTTGCACCACCAACTCACGTAGTACGTGGTGTTGGGCTTCACCGGGATCGACGCGCCGGCGCAGGTCACGAAGGAGCCCGGAGAGATGCCCACCTTCGCGCTACTCGTGCCCGAGTGCGCGACCGTCTTGTCGACCGTCACGTTCTCCCCCGGCTTGCCGAACTCCCCACCCCGCCAGTCCGTGGCGAAGCCGTGTTCGGTCAGGTCCTCGAACCCCGCGTTGCTAGCCAGGTTGCCGGGCTCCTGGGCGAAAGTCATGCAGGCAAGCGTCGTCAGAACGCCACACAGCAGGTGTTTCATTGTGCTCTCTCCACTCAGTGGTGTTGCCGATGCGGGCCGCCCGATGCGACAGGCCCAGACCGTCGGCTCTGCGCCGAAGGCCTCTCAGTCGCTCTCCGCCAGTGAGACGATGAAGTCGAGGTCCAGGTCGCCCTTCTGGCCCCATCCGCGCTTCCCACGGTCGATCTCGGGGCGGAACTTCTCGTACAGGGGGAACGCGAGTTCGTCCAGTTCCGCCGGCTCGTAGCTCTGCGCCAGGGCCTCCATCGCCTCGCGCACGGCAGGCAGCGAGTCGCCGAACTTGCTGTTGAGGTACTTGTCAACTTTCGCGGGGTCGATCGGCTCGTCCTTGACCACGGCGCGCACGCCGTCCTCCGTGTTCTTCGCCGGCACGGGGCGGCCGCACACATCCAGCCAGAAATCCTCGCCCAGGCCCACCTTCTTCGGCTTCCCGCGCTCCTTGGCTTCTGGAGGACCGTAGACACCGATGGCGCGTCCTTTCGACTGCGCATTCAGCCCCGCGACGGCCTTCCCCAGAGTCAGGGCGGTTTCGTGGTCATGCCCCTGCCGCTCAGCGACCACCGCCGCCCACAAAGTCAGCACGGGGGCCCTGTTGATGCTCACCACGCGATCGCTCATCACGCACATCTCCAAGGGCAGGACTGCCTCCCGGCCGTCGGGTCGGCCCGGGTCATTCCCGGCAGCGAAGTCGCGCCTCGCGGAGACCCGCCAGCACCTCAATGGCCCGTTGCCTGTCCACCACGCACGCTGAGATATTCTTGTCCTTGATTTTGAGCTTTGCCCCGTCCTCTTCCACCGTCGCCAGCAAGCCACGGATCGTCATGCCTTCATCGAGAAGCTCCCTGAGCACCTTTGATTTGCATGCGTTGTCCAGGTACCGACGGATCTGCTCCCGATGCTCACGGGACAGCCTCCCGCGCTTCAACTCGACGAGAATGATCTCGCGCGCGTCGACATCGAGGAACACCAAGTCCACGACATGGCGCTCTTTCTCATCGGTGTAGATGTGGTGCTGCCGCGCAAGGAGCGTGACCGGTTCATCGAACAGAATGTCCGGCGCGGCCTCGACGGCATCCTCGAGATTTCGCTCCGTATCGACGGCATGGTACTGCGCGTGGAGCACTTGGTGAATCTGCGCCGCTTTCCTCTCCCCCACGCCCCGACACTGAAGCAGCTCTTCCTGACTCGCCGCCACGATCCGCTCCACGCTGCCGAAGTGCTGGAGCAATTCCCGCGCCAGGGTCATGCCGCACTCGGGCAGCATCTCGATGACCCGCCGCTGGAGGTCGAGCAGGTCCGTGGCCTTCCGCTTCGGGATCATCGAGATCTCGGGGATGCCGATCTGCTCTTGACGCGCCATCATCGCGATCAGGCTGGCCGTCTCAACGGTGCTCGCCGTGGAGAGCACGCTGATCCCGTACTCGAGCATCATCGCTGATAGCGCTCCCCGCACGGCCTGCGGGTCGAAGCCGCTGTACTCGTAGTTGACCTCGCCCTCAACGATCAGGATGGGGAGTTCGAAATGCTCGCGGAGGAACACGGCGCTGGTGAACAGCGTCTTGTCCATGATGCCTCGCAGGAAGCTGCTTCCCGTCCGGCGTTCGATGGCCAGTCGCGGGCTGATGATGTACCGGTCTACGTTCCCCTCGTCCTCCACGACCGAGAGAACGCCGATACCCATCTGCGCCAGCAGCACGGCAGGCTTCCCCGAGGGCTTCGTGGCGGAGACTCGCAGGTCCGACAGGTCCACACTCATCTGTTGCCCGGACCTCCTCGGGAGGTCGTCGCTCAAAGAGCTTCAGTCGAGACGCCCGAAGTTCCTCAGCACGCGCAAGGTATGCAGCGTGAGGATCCCCCGCCACTCACGCTCGGCCTGCTCCCATTCGGCAGGGAACGCATCGCCCCAGTCCCAGTTCGGAGCCCAGCTACCGTCATCCTGCCGGCTCTCGATCTCATAGTCCAGGTTCGCCTGGATGTCGGTGGATAACATGGCCGCGAAGGGCGAGGCCGGAGACTCCACGAGTGTGAGGGGCTTCATTCCATAGCCGCGCCAGCCGGCCGGGTCGCGAACGACCACGTCGTCAAGGGCACGGACGATCGGGGCCATCACACGCCCCCGGTGCTTCTGAGGCAACGTCTCGGTCTCAGCCAGGCGCGCGCAGCATAGCGCCTCGTGCATCTCCAGAGGCTCGATGCCATCCTCCAGGCGTTCCACGACCGCCAGAGTGAGCTCTTCCCGCAAGGCCTCCGGCGCCACCGACGGGTAGTCCCACAGATAGCCGACGATCTCCGCGCGCGGGTTGAGGGCGAACTTCGTCAGGTCCCCGTCGTATTGCCACCAAGGAGCCCGTGGCGCTCGGTCCACAGCAGGCGGCACGATCTCCCACACGCCGGCCCGGGCGATGTACTTGGCCCCCAAGTACCGCAACGCGCTCTGTACAAGCGTGTGGTTCTCGTCGGCCTTCATTCGCCGCAACACCTGTAGGCCGATGGTCGTCGCGATGACTGATGAGCCGTCCATCCGCACATCCGGCTCGAGAGCCTTCCCGAATCCTCCGTCGTCGTTCTGGTATTCCGCCAGCGCTCCGTACACATTCTCGGCCTCTCCACCATGGAAATCGTGCGCCAGCAACGCCCGCTCGAGCTCCCTCCCGTGCGCCAGGATGAACTCCTCCGCCTTGCTTCGGTCCTCCGGTCTGAGCTTCGTCACCGCTGCCATTGATCGCCACTCTCCACCCCCACGGGATCGCTCCGGCCAGTTGGTCCACCACTAACACAGTTCGCCGCCCCCATCGTGATTTCCCCCCGCTCACGACAGGGCGCTGCATCGCCCGTGCCGAGATTGCATTCCTTGCTACGGCACGATTTCCTCCAGCTCAAGTCCGTCGAACCACGCGGGCAAGTCGTCGTCGAAGTTGTACAGGTAGATCGCGGTGCTGCGCGGGTCCGCATGAGTGGTGAACTCGCACTCCAGCTCTTCCCACTCGCCCGCTTTGTGGCTGTTGAGCGCCGCGGAGCGCTCGAACTTCAGCCCCTCCTCATACTCGACCACATGTGCCCCGACCCCGCCGGTCGCGTCCGGATGGCGCTTGAGCATCGCCCGGAACCGGTACCGGCAGTTAGGCTTCACCGGCGTCAGATTGCTGATGTGCTTGTGAGGCGCTGTCTCGCTGTCCACTCGGATGCAGTAGTCGCCCTCTCCGGGGTCCTCCGTGCACGGCGGCGCGCCCCAGTAGACAAGTCGCCCATCCTCCACGTCCTCGAAGTTGCCGTTCACGAGCGGGGGCGCCATGATCGTCCACGGCTTCACGCCCGCGGGTCCCCAGTTGAACTCGGTTTCCAGGCGTTCCCAGCGCTTGAGATCGGACAGCGATCCAGCGCACGGCAGTTCCATCCGCCGCAGGCAGTCCGATTCCGCGTCCACATCCACCGGTTGCCCGAACAGTCCCGGCGGCGTTGACATGTCCACCGACACCTCGCCCGGGCTGCCCACAGGGAAGAACAGGGCCATGGCCAGCCCGTCGTCACCAGGTCGCATGATCTGCTCCAGCCACGCCCACGCGGCGAGCTCCGGCGCGACCTGACTGCCGATCACCGCCGCCGACACGCCATCCGTGGGCACCGGAATCGTCACCCTATCATCCCCGTCTATCGGCAGGCGCACGACCCGCCCATCGAGGGTGAACAAGTGGACGGCCTTCGGGGTGCCGATCGGCCCCAGGTCCACGTCGACGGTCGCGCCCTCGACACCGTCCTCGTTCATCATCGTCACCGCGATGATCCGGTTCTCGCCGTCGGTTCGCCAGAACGCCCGCGCCTGCACGCGCTCGTCCGAGACAGTCAGCCCGATGATGTCCTTGAAGACCGCCGGCCAGTCGATGAAGGGCTTGATCCGCTTGCGCAGATTGATGATTTTCTTGATTCGCTGATCATAGCCGTGGATGTCGAAGCGTTCCCCATCCAGGAACACGCGCCGAGCCTTCTGCGGGTGTGTCAGCTTCCAGGTCGTGTTCGAGAAGCCATCCACGCACAGGTACTCGGGGAAGGTGTAGCGGAATACGTTCGTGTTCAGCGTCGCCCCGGACATCAAGTGGAAGCCCACCCACTGGCCGAGGACGTCCGAGCACCCCTCGATGCTGCAGGAATAATCGGGGTTGATCTGCCGGCCTTCGCGGATCACTTGATCGAGCACCTTCGCGCTCCCGCGGGCCCACTCATTCTGCCCCCGGTGCCCGTGCTTCTCGTTGAAGCACCGGAACGGCCCGTTGCGACCCATCACATCCCAGTAGAAGCCGTCGGCGCCGTATTCCTTTGCATACACGTCGATGGCCCAGCGCCGCATCCACTCCTGCCAGCCGGGCGCCCCCAGGCACATGATGCGATGCGCCATGAAAGGATGCTCTGTCGGCGGCTTCGCACCGGGGTTGTCGACCAGCGCGTTGTCATAGTAGAAGTCCAGCCCGGGCGGTTGGTACTCAGCAGGAACGTCGCTACGCTTGCCGGTTCCGAAGTCGTCCGACACGGAGTGGCTGGGCGTCCACCGTTCATACAGGTAGTAGAACATCACATGACCCTTGCGCTCATGGATCTTGCGCACAGCGGTCTTCAGCTCGTCCGGCGTGCCGAACTTGGGGCTCGGGTACAGATAGCTGAGGGCGTGGCTATGCCGCTTCCCATCCTCGTCGAACCACATATTGTCGATGCCCTCGCCCTGCACGTGCAGGTAGTCGATTCCCATCCACTCCGCCGACCGGTATACGTCGGGTATCCGCCAGAACGGACAGCCGTTCTGCACTCCCATCAGCACCCATCCGTGGGCATCATGAAGCCACCGGGGCACGTCCGGGGGCTGCATCCAGCTTCGCGCCCACGTCCGGTATCTGTCCGCCGACGCGTGCCAGTCGCCCTCATGGACCGC
>JALGSS010000373.1 GCA_029821745.1 Candidatus Zipacnadia bacterium | reverse complement strand
TCTTCTGCTCTCGGGGCTGTGCCGCAACGGCCAGCCGTTCGAAGGCATAGACTTCGGCCGCAGTGGGCCGCATGCGGTCCATCTCACGAATCGTCTGCTCGTCCTCGGCCAGTTGCGCGGCGTCGATCTCACGGCAGGTGATCGGCAGCTCGTACAGGGCTCCGCTGATCGTCATATCCTCGCACGGCGCAGCTTCATGGTAGACGCGCGCCGCCTCCGCCGCGACGATTCCCGCGACCGCGATGGCCTTCCCGTTCACCTGCGTGACCTGCGGAGCCGGCTTGCTGAAATCACAGTTATTGACGTCGCCGGTGGTGCCGTTTGACAGGATTGCCAACGGCGTGCCCAGGGCCCTCCGCAGGTTGTTGTCGACGCGAGCGAAGTAGTCAGCAGAGACGTGATTGCTCGGCGAATTGCCGACGTAGTGGAGCGGGTAGTTGGCGTACAGACCGAGGGCGTCACCCGCCGGCGATGTGAACCCGAGGACGCCCAACTCGCGATCCACGGGTCCTGCGGGCCGGACGAGGTCCGGGTTCTGGTACCCGGGGTTCATGCGGACCGTGCCGTCCTTCATCCACCAGCGCCGGTTGAAGACCTGGTCCACCTCTCCCCTGCCGTGACTGAAAATGCAGGGCGCGAGGCGCTGGGCCGCACATTCCACCGCGTCCGCAATCTTCCACGGGAGCGTATCCGCATACTCCTCGTCCCGGTCAACAGCAAGGATCCCGACTGAAGCCGGGCCTGTGTGAGTGTGGGTCGCGCTGATCAGGACCTGCTCAGGGGGAATGCCGCTGCGCTGAGAGATCAGCGCTTTCGCTCTGTCCACGTCCTGCCGCTCGATCATGCACAGGTCGACGGTCACCAGAGCGGCCTTCGTCTCTCCATTGCCCACAACAATCGCCTTCGCGTGCAGGGGGTCCTGAACGTCCACGCATGGCCGCGGGCCGAAGCCACCAATAAGGTGGGTCCCAAGCCTGGGTGTTGTATCGGTCTCGTACGTCCCGACCAGCAACGTTGCCGACATCGTCTGTCTCCTCTCGAGCAAGTACGACAAACTGCGGCGCTGATGTTCACTTGCCGAAGGCCTCGTCAGAATCCAGTGCCTGCACGCCTGCTGCCCTGGCCCAGGGGCGAGTGGAACTCGCCTCGATAGCGACCCGTTCACGGGTCGCCGGGGTCTGGGGCTACGGCCCCAGCGAGGTGCAGGGGCAGAGCCCCTGCGCAGTTGAGGTTAGTAAGGGGTCGGGTAGCCCTGCACTCCCACGGGTTTCGTGATCTGCCAGGGACTATCAGCCAGGCGCCGGAGCCACGGAGTTGACTGGGGCCCGCAACCGCACGGGTAATCGTGGGGCTTGTACCCGAGTCGCTCACCCAGGTCCTTCCACATCTCCGTGCTTTCGGTGCAGAGAACGACGGGAATCTCGGAATCATAGCTGCGGATCTGATCGATACAGAACTCGTAGATCTCCTTGCGCACCCAGTGCGGGAAGGGGCGCACTCGAGTCTGCCCGAGCTCCTCGGCTGAATCGCGGGCGGCGTCCAGGTACACAGGATCGATCATGTCCGGATCCACGAGCTGCACCATCTCCTTGTAGTCCATCCAGGCGAGGGTGAAGAGAGCGATCAGATCCGGGTGGGTGTGCTCGAAGACGAGCCGTGTCATCTCAGCGATCTCGTCGCGCCAGCCGCGCACGGGAACGATCGGCTTGTACTTGAATCGCGTGCAAATCCCCATCTCGTGGCTCTTGCGGGCGGCCTCGATCCGCTCATCCATTGTAGCCGACCCACGCTCGAGAATTGTGCTCTGAGTCCGCGCGGTGAGGCTCCAGACGATGATGGTATGCTCACACGCGGCGCGGCTCAAGTCGGCGAAGAAGTCTACATTCGCGCTCTTGGAGTGGATATTCAGGTAGTAGTCCTCGGTCTGGCCGAAGTACTCCGCCAGCGCGGGCACGGCGCCATACTCGGGCTCGACCGCGAGAGCTTCCGCGTCATCCTCGTACAAGTAGGTCTTCTCCCAGGGATTGGCCTTGACGAGTTCATCGAGATGCTCAACGTACTCCTCGACATTCATCATCATCGTCATCAGGCCGCCCAAGCTGCAGTAGAAGCACTTGTGCGGGCACCCGTTGATCAGGTGGATGCGCCATGCCGGTCGGCAGACGTGGTCGGAGCAGATCGCGATCTCATTCATGTGTGAATCGAACCACGTGAAAGCGTCATAGCCGTAGGCCGAGCGCAGCGGGCCACCGGCCTGGGGCCAATGCTCCCTGAGATGGGCCTGGTGCTCGGACCACTTGCCGTCCCAGCGCATTGCACCCAGGAACCAGGCCACTTCGCCGGCGTCCGGCACGCCTCCCATGCGCCTGCGGGAGCTGCCCCAGTCATGCTCTACCGCGAAGCGCGGAAGCTCGTCCAGACTGATCACATGCACGGGGGTGTCCGAGGGAATGGTCGCGAGCATCCGATCCGCGCGGGCTTTCATCCGTGGGTCCTGAGCGACTTCATCCAGCATGACAACGTACGGCGGCCTGAGATCGTACACGTCCCGTTCACCTCGGGGTGTGCTCGAGTTGATCAGTTCAGGGATCACAACAGCCGCCCATTCCGCGTGGGGCGCTCCGGCACCTTCCGGACGAGCATCAGGTTGACCCGTTCCGGCAAATGCGGCATCATGCGACGGTCAGTCAACGGATAGCATGCTGACCCACGGCCCGAACCCATGGGGAGACAGGCCCACTATGCGACCGTGTGCATGAAACCCGACGATCTGGCGGCGTGGATCGCCGGACTCGTGTGAAGATACGATTAAAGAAGCAGGGAAGCAAGGCAAGCATGGGGAACCGACCATAGGCTCCGCCGGTTGGCTGTGCCCCGCGCGCGGTGCCAGATGACCACAAACCTGTCGAGACGCGCCAGAACTTGAGAGGAATGATGGTATGTCTTTCCGGAGATCTGTCGTCGCAGTCGTCGCTGTCTCTACGCTCTTAGTACTGGTATGTGCTGCCTCGGTTGCCGGGAACTGGCCCCAGTATAGATACGACAATGCACGTGGCGGCGTCAGCCCGGAGACACTCCAGCCTCTGCTTCATCCCCAGTGGGTCTACCAGGCGCAGCACGCGCCCCGCCCCGCTTGGCCGGAGCCCGGACGGGAACTGCACCGCATGTCCTTTGACTATGCGGCCCAGATGACGGTGGCCGACGGACTGGTATACTTCGGATCGTCCGCGGACCACAAAGTCTACGCTCTCGACCTGAGCACCGGGCTTGAGCGCTGGAGCTTCTTCACAGGCGGACCGGTGCGCTTCGCCCCGCCGGTCGTTGACGGGCGTGTCTTCGTCGCGTCCGACGACGGCTGGCTCTACTGCCTGTCCGCATCGGACGGGAAACTCCTCTGGCGGTTCCTCGGCGGCCCGCGCCGCGAGAAGCTGATGGGCAACGAGCAAATGGTGTCACGGTGGCCGCTGCGCAGCGGCGTGGTCGTCGAGGGCGACACCGTCTATGTGACCGCCGGGATGTGGCCTGCCGAAGGCATCTATGTCTACGCGCTGAAGGCCGCTGACGGCAAAGTCATCTGGCGCAACGACACCACCGGGCACATGTACCTGAACCAACCGCACCCACCCTCGATGGCGATGAGCGGCGTGGCTCCCCAGGGCTACGCGTCTGTGAAAGATGGGCGTCTGTTCATCCCGACGGGCCGCAACGTCCCCGCGTGTTTCGACGCCAAGACGGGCCGCCTATCGTACTACCACTCGCGACCCGACAGTTGGGGCAATCGGTGGGGCGGCTCGTGGCAGTTCGCGTGGTCTGACCGCCTGATCACCTGGCGCAATCATATCGGACCCGACGTGAATGTGGTCATCGGAGAGTCCGACCCGTGGCCGAAGGATGGGCTCGCGATCTTCGACGCGAAGACGGGGCGGATCAAGCTGGAGTTGGACGCCAAGCTGCACGCCGTGATCAGCAAGGACACCATGTACGCGTCCGGCGGCGGGAAGATCACCGCCTACGACGCACAGGCGCTCATGGCAGGCAAGAAAGCCCAGGAGTGCATGAAGTGGGAGACCGACCACGGCCGGGCATACACGCTTGTCATGGCCGGGAACACCCTCCTCGTCGGTGGCAAGGGCACCGTGACCGCTATCGATTCGACGCGTGGCGACGTCCTGTGGGTTGAGAAGGTCCACGGGGAGGTCAGGGGCCTGGCAGCCGCCGACGGGCGCGTGATTGCCGGCATGACCACGGGCGCGATAGCCTGCTTCGGCCCCGAGACGCTGACCAAGGTCCCGACGGTGAAGGCCACGGACGCCGGCGCCGTGTACGCCGACGATGTAGCGATGAAGAATGCGCGCGAGACCGCCGCCCGGATCCTCAAGGACACGGGCATATCTAAGGGCTACTGTGTGATCGGGGACGCCGTCGACGGCCGTCTGGCCGCCGAGCTGGCGGCGCAGTCCGACCTGCAAGTCTGGTGCGCCATCAAGGACGCGAAGGCCGCACAAAGTGCCCGACGCGCGTTGGACGCCGCCGGATTGTACGGCGTTCGTGTCACTGTCCATACCGGTTGGCTCGAGGACCTCAGATACCCCGCGTATCTCGCCAACCTTGTGGTCGTGGGCGACGGGACTCCGCGAGAGGTAGATGCCAAACAGGCTGCGGAACTCTACCGAATCTTGAGGCCTGTCGGCGGCATTGCCTATCTCACAGCGAAGCCGGGAGGGAAGACGGCGGCGGTGCAGGTGCGGCGCTCAGTGATCAAGGCGGGCGTCCCTGCAGCGGAGATCAACAAGACCAAAGACCGCGTCCAGATCGTCCGGGGCCCGCTGCCGACCGCCGGAGCCTGGACGCACCAGTTCGCCAATGCCGCGCGCACGGGGTGCTCCGAGGACGCGCGGGTCAAGCTCCCGCTGAAGCTGCTGTGGTTCGGCAAACCGGGTCCGGCGAAGCTGGTCGCCCGGCACTGGGCCGGCCCGGCTCCGCTTGCCGTCAACGGTCGCATGTTCGTCATCGGTCAGTACTCGGTAACGGCCGTCGACGCATACAATGGACGCGAATTGTGGATGCGCGAGATGCCGGCAGCGGGACGCTTCCCGATCCGCAGCAAAGGTGGCAATGCGGTGGCGGATGCGAACAGCGTATACATTGCCACGGGAAAAACCTGTCTTCGGTTTGATGCCGAAACCGGCGAGACTATCAACGAATATGAGCTGCCGCCCGCTCCGGCCACAGTCGGTGAAGAAGCCGCCAAAGGTCTGACCTGGAGCTA
>JALGSS010000372.1 GCA_029821745.1 Candidatus Zipacnadia bacterium | reverse complement strand
GCGGACGGTACTGCTCGGCCAGGACCGGCGACACCGAACTCCCGGCCAACGCGGCCTCGCTGACGGCTTCCAGCTTGACCTGGGCGAACTGGATCTCGCCGACGTAGTTGATGGCGAAGATGGCTACCCCGTAGACGCCACCCTTGCTCTCGTGCAGTTTGAAATCCTGCTCCATGTACTGCCAGCCATCGGTGTTTTCCGGGAACGACCGGATGCCGTTCTCGTTGTACCAGCCGTTGTTGTGGACGATGACGCCGCAATGAGCGCTCGTGAAGCCCTGGGTCTTGACGTAGGCGCTGATTTTGTACGCCTCGCCGGCGATGATCTGCTGGTCGTGCTGGCGGCAGGTGGACCTGACGCCCTCTAACCCCTCCGGGTTGCTGAAGACCAGGGCGCCGGTATTGTCCGGCCCGCCGGTCGGGTTGAAGCCGGTGTGGCCCCCGCCCTTCTGCCAGAACATAGGGAAGTCGAGTTGCTCGGCCTCGAACGCGCCGTTGATCAGGAGGTTCTCACCGGGCTCCACCTCCGCAACGACGATGCTTGCCGAAACGAACAGGATCGACAGGACAAGTGTCCTCAGCATGTCCTCCTCCTTCAGTGCGGTCATGAACCGATGTGGACCGGCAGGCGCCATTCCGTCTCTACGGACAGACTATCCATCATACTCGCCCAAACAGCAGTCCCGCAAGCAGTCGCCTGGGAGTTTCTGCATTGGACGGACGTTCACATACGAGTCGGCACGAGCGCGAGCGGATTTCGAGTGTGAAGCGCGCCGCATGATTGGGATCCGCCGCTGAGGGTGACGGGAGCAACACGGTTGTGATGGCGTCTTGGTGCTCCACGATGCTGACATCTGTTTGGGCCGCGCCAGGACCCGCGAGAGCACGCCAGGAACCATCGGGTTCACGGGCTTCCAGGAAGAACCCGTCCGCGAGGTTCCGGCGCTCGAACGCAAGCACACGTTGCCCGTTGGCTTGCTGTCTGAGCACCGTGTTCCCCACTTGCACTCGGGGAGGCGGAGCGCCCAGGAGCAGGACCGGGAGTAGTGTAGCGAAGGTCAGTGACAGGAGAAGACAGATGCAACGGCGATGGCTAATCATGGGTTGCTCCTCTGTTTTTCCTGGGACCCCGACGTAGCGCGGCGGCGGTGTGTCGGCGCGACGTTCTGACGCAGTGTGCGCCCCCTCTGGGAGATCCCCTGGCCCTTTTGTAGACTGCCTGGACCCGGGCGCATCAGCAGCTATTCGCAACTGCCGGCGGATCTCAGCCACCGGATCACCACTCTCAGCCTGCTGCAAAACAAACACAATCTGGGGTCCCTTCTACCGCTTCCGCTTCATGTCCTTCAGTCTCCTGCAATGAGTATGGCTCGCCATCTACTCTCATTGCCGGTGGACCAATATCTGGCGTTCAAAGCAGGGCTACGTCACCATGGCCTGTGGCTTGAGCGAAAGCCGGCCGAGAAGCGGGAGCTTCTATGTACCCGAGTGTCGAGCTGCACCTCGGACGGCTCCAAAGTGGCTCCCCGGGCCGGGCCCGAGCGGCTGCCGCGATGGGCGCTCTTAGGAGTCCTTCGCCCACGCCGTCGAGCGACTCCCGACTGCCGCGCTGAGTTCGCTCAGATCAGCATGCAGATAGATGGCCGTCGACTCGATCGACCAGTGCCCGAGGAGCGTCTGCAACGAGAACAGGTCCACTTGACTGTGCAGCAGCATCGTCGCGAGGTACTGCCGCAGGCGCAGCGCCCCGATGACTTGGGGCACCAATGGCACGATCCGTTTTTGCAGAAGATACGGTACACTATCTCCGCTGGTGCCCAGCAGACAACGACAACACCCTCACGCCCAGCGCGAGGCGATACGCTCAACCAATCTACAGAAGACTCTGGACACACACCTGATGCCGATCGAAGCAACCGGCGGATGGGGGAGACTGGTAGCTGGACAAGGCGCTTCCAGTGTTTGAGCAAACACAGGATTGTCGGGGAGGATGCGGGTGATCCTGTGCCTACCGGGCGATGATCTGCAGACGGGGCCAGGCCTCGCAGTCACGATCGACGCTCTCACCCTCGACGCCCTTGATGACCCACGTCCCGCGAGGGGCATCTACATCGTAGGAGAACTCCGGCCCGCCTGGCGCGGCGAATGTCGTGGCCAGTTGTGTGGCATCGGGATTCGCCGCCAGCACCTGCTGGAGGAGCGCCTGGGGGCCTTCCGTGCTCCCAGCCGCGACTGCGAACAGCGACTCGGTTGCGTCGCTGTAGGTGATCACCCAACCCGGACGCTCAGCGCCCAGTGGGAAGACACGCCAGTTCCCGGACTCAGCAACAGGGCGCCACTCGTCTGGGATCAGGAGTGTCCCCTTCCCGACCGCGAAGTCTCGGTGTACCCCCGTGTTGTTCCAGGAGGTTAGGTCACCCACGCCCACGATACGCAGCATTCCCGTGAGATCCGTGACACCATCGTCGCGAATCAGCACGGTGGGCCTGGCGGCGATCCCGGAGCGCTTACCCCAGGAAACGCCCCCTGCAGAGATCAGGTACCCTTCGGCCCGGCAGTGGATCTCCGGCGATGAGGCCTCGCCGCGGCCGATGAGTATGAGTCCCCGCCCGCCCCGCGAGTTAGCAGCATTACCATGCCCCAGCATGAGTTTATCCACCAATGGTCCGGGCCGGTAGGGCATGGCGGCCGGAACGATGGCGTGCTGCAGGTTGGGCTGGTCGGAGACCTCCCCGGTCAGGAGGGCATCCCCATACCAACTGACCATCGCAGCCGTCAACGGATCCTCATACACGCCGGTGCGACCGGCCCGCCCAAGCTGGCGCCGGAAGGGGACCACGCGCCGCAGCCCCATGCTGGACACCGCATACTGGTAGCTGATCCGGTCCAGCAATCGCCGGCTCGCGGCCACCAACTCCGGCTCCTCGGCAAAGGCGTGGATGGTGAGAAGCGCCGTCAGCGTGTATCCCCCGTAGGGCTGGGAGTTGAACTCATACAACCCGCGCTGTTCCAAGTTGTCTATGTATCGGGCCAGGGCTCTGGCGTGTTCGCTGGTTCGGCGCGCGTGGCGGATGGAGGGGTCGGCTCCGGACTTGATGAGCCACAGGTTGCGGAGCGTTCTCGTGCCCTCGGTCATGAGAATGTGGTTCTCCGTGTCCCTGACGGTACCCAGGGAGCCGGGCACGGTCCAGCGAATCCGGTACCCCTTCTCGATCAGCAGAACGTCCACGATGTGAGAGGCCGTCTGCGGCCAGAGCACCTCGGGCTGGTCGCCGAACAGAAAGGGGAAGCCGGCCAGGACGATCTCGGCGAAGTCGTAGTCGGCCTTTGGACGAAGCTCGTAGGATGACCCGCTGCCCGCGTAAGGTCGAGCCGCCAGCAAGTACTGGTTGACCTGGTCTACGTCCCTCTCGGCAAGCATCTTGGCCAGAAGGGTCCTGGTCATGGTGACCTTGCCGTTCTCCGCCCAGTCCAGGAACTCCCTGTCCGCCCAGTGTTCGATAACCGCCAGACTCGTACCCGACAGAATCTCCTCGCGGTTGGCCCCCCGGCCGACGAGCCCCGGCCATTGATGGATATCTGTTCCCGGCTCGATGCCCCGGTTGTCCAGCCTGGCCTCGCCGAGCCAAGGCGTGAGTGCCCCGCGGAACGCGAATCGCGAGACGATCAGGAAGCACGCCAACAGCAGGATGATTGAGTACAGTGCAAGTCTCAAGTGTCAACCTCATGCGCGGGTGGGCTTTGTACGAGGCCCCGGGCTCCGTCAACACGCCAGACACTACCCGTGTGGGGGAAGACTACCACGGGGATGCGGGCGAGTCGAGCCGAAGGGCGCGACTCCCGCTGTCTCGAGTGTCGGCAGCACGAGACCACGATCCGCGTCCCCAGGGATGCCCGGTCATCTTGACGGTACACCCCTCCGATGGGATACTCGTTCCATGACCTTACGCGCGCTGTTCACCGGAGGGATGGTGCTGCTGACCGCCTGTGCGATGGGACAGGAACGCGACTACGACTTCGATGGCGGCATCTCGCTGGAAGTGCTGGAGAACTACCTCTCCCGCTCGCTCGAGTTCCTCGGAGTGTGCTGTGAGGGCTCAACGGGCGCCGCCCCTCACCTCGACGATAACCTGCGTCTCATTCGCGAGTCCGGCGCCATGTTCATCGGTCGGGCAGCCTACGCCTGGAGCTGCCCCGCCGACGACGAGAAGCACTTCCGCACTGCGGCCGAGAACGCCGCCCGCATCCACGCCATCGACCCCCGCATCGTGCTCCAAGCCTGTGTGTTCGAGACGACGTACTCGGCCAACGCACCGGAGGTCGCCGCCCGCAAGAGGCGGCAGGCCGGCGTTGAGAACATCCCCGTTCCCGCCTGGGTGTTCGATGAGTTCGGCCTGCCGGTCGAAAACCGCAACTTCAGCTACGAGGCGATGCTGTACCCCGACGGAAGCCTCCGCAACCTCTGGGTGCCGGGCGGCTCCGTCCCCGATATCTCCCAACTCGAGACCCGCCTTTGGTTCTTCTACCGCTGCGCGCGCTACATCGACGCGGGGTATGAGTCGATCCACTTCGGCCAGACCCAGCTCATGGGCCGAAACGACCCCGGTTTTGCCCACTGGAAGGACGTTCTCGACCGCGTCCGCCGCTATGCGAGCACCCACGCGCGCCGGCATTACGTCCTCTGCGACGCCCACTTCAACATGACCCGTCGGAACACGGGCGTGCTCGTCGACGGGAAGCTGCTCTGGGACTTCCTGGGCTTCCCGCTGCGCCCCGTCGCGACCGGCGAGCCGTTGGGCGCGGAGCTACGCCAGGGCCACGGGGACACGATGTACGGCCGCGCGCCCGGCGGCCTGCACCCGGGTGGGTGGGAGTGCGACGTAGTCCCCCAACTCTACGAGTTCGACAACTGCTCCGGCGGACTCAGCGCCTCCGGTGGCATCTTCATCTGGGGTGCGGATGAGTCGACCTGGCTCGCGAATCTGCCGCCCGCGCGCCGCGACGACGTTCTGCGCGATTTCTACGCCTGGATCTGGGAGAACGCCCCTCGTGGCTATCTCGAGATGCCAGGACGCCGTCCCGCGCGCGTGCCGGTCGGCAAGCCCGACACGTGGATGTACGTTGCCAATGATGCGAGCGACGCCTGCCCTGAGGGCTTCGGGCAGGAGGCGGCGATCCGGTCGATCTGGGCCGATCCTCGGTACGCCGACAACAGCTCTCGCACGTATCCGGAGAGTGGGACCACGCCCGTCGATCCGAAGGCAGGTGCTCCTGACGGCCTCACGGGACACTGGCGGTGCGATTC
>JALGSS010000371.1 GCA_029821745.1 Candidatus Zipacnadia bacterium | reverse complement strand
CCGTCGAGGCTTAGCTCGAGGCCGTACTCGGTGATGATGAAACCCGGGTGCCGCTGGTGGACGGTTACGGTGGCGATCTTGCGGGGCCGCCCAAGATCGATGGTGCAATGCTGGGGGAAGTCGACCAGCTTCGTCTGCCAGTACTGGCTGCCGATCACGCCGTCGGTGATGAGGCCGGTGGGCCCCTTGTAGGTAGTGGAGGCCGTCACTTCGCAGCCAAGGGCCATGTTCGGCGGGCCCTGGAGCAAGGCCACGACTTCGGGCGGCGGCGCATCGTCGGGGAGCGTGGCCCACCAGTCGCGCCATGCCTTGACCTGCGTCTTCCGGGCATCGGCCGGAGCGAGGGCGTCGAAGGGCAACTCCATGCCGGTGAGGTTCGTGAGGGCAACCCAACTGCTCTGAGCGACGGACCACTCCGCATCGTCGAGGGTATCGAGAAGGGGCAGCACGGCCTTCCGCGAGCCGCACCATGCGAGGGCCAATGCGGCTTCGCGGCGGACATCAGGAGAAGCGTCCGCAAGCGCCTTCATCAGCCCGTCCTCAGCCGCATAGGCCCGCAGGTATCCCAGGGCTTCGGCAGCCCCGGCGCGGACCCGTGGGTCCTCAGCGCTCAGGCGCCCGATCAACTCGCGGGCCTGGACGCTGTAGGGGTCCTGAGCTTCGGCCGCCGGCGCAGACTGCGGTCGGACGAGGAAGCACCCGCCCGCGATGGTGAGAACCCACAGAACTCGCAGGCCAAAGAGAACGCGCATAGCGGACATTTCCCGAGACGGAACCCCGTTTCCTTCTCACCCCATCTCCCGGTCCGCCGGCAGCGCTCGTCTCCACGATGCGACACCGACCGGTAGGGAACGGTAGCGTGTGGCTGGAAACGGGTTCTGAGCAGGCAACACGGGCGACGGACCCTCGACGACGAGAGGATGTGCCGAGCAGATGGGCATGCGAAGGCGATTGCGCATCGCGCTGCTGTGCACGGCGTTCGCTGCTCTGCCACCGGTGTGCACGGCGGCAGGGCAGCCCGATCCGGTGCCGGCGAGCGTGGGGCCGGCCGCGCGCTGCTATCTCCCGGGAACCATCGTGCTGGTGTGGCCACCGTTCGGGGACTGTGAGGTCACCATCCTGAGAGCCCCGGCAGGCGGCGAGCCAACTGAGATCGCGCGAGTCACTCTCGGCACAGGCCATTACCTCGATGCGGGCCTGGCGCCGCTGGCCCGCTATGAGTACACCGTGCGCCCGGCGAAAGGCGACGCACTGGGCCCCGTGCCGGCCTCCAATTCCCCGGAGATGCTGGTGGGCGGGGACTTCGAGGGCCTCGAGCCCGGGGAGACCACGAGCACACCGATGTTCCACCGTGCCTACGGGCCGCCATGGTGGGATGTGGTGGAGTTGGCGCGGCCGGGCGGCGAAGGGAAGCTCGCGCTGAAGATCCGCCATGGGACGCCCCCTCGACGCGACGGCCTGCACAGCAGGCTGCTGCCCGTGGACCCCCGGGGCGCCTATCGTCAGACGGGATGGCAACGTGTTTTGCCGGGGGGCAGTGGCAGAATCGGCCGACAGATTCTCACCCGCGACATGAAGGCCGCCGGGGGGCGCATTGTGCCCTATAGCTACGCGCCGGTGCTTACCGAGGAACCAGAGGGCTGGGAGTACTACGAGCAGCGCCTCAGCGCGCTGCCCAAGGACGCGGCCTACCTGCAGGTCTGGGCTCTGGCCTTCAACACCGGCAATACGGTCTGGTTTGATGACCTCTCCCTCATCGATGAGACCACCGAGAGACTGTTTGGCTTCGACGCCGACAGGCAACTGCCCGAACTCATCGCGCCGGCCAACAAGATCGGCGATGCCGAGATGCTCGCCGAGGCGGGCAAGCTGGCGGAGACCATCAAGCGTCTGGATGCAGAGCTCGCCTCGCCACGAGAGACGGCCCTTGAGGCGTACCTTGATGGCGTCTATGAACTGAACGCTGCCATCCAGAGAGCGAAGGACCTGGCGTGGGACCTGCGCATTCTGGGTCTCGCGAAGTGACCCCGAGAGGATGAGGGACATGACAAGCATGCACCGCCGGCTCGGGGCGAGCGTGCCCACGCGCACCGCACTCCATCTCGCCGCAGCGCTGCTTCTGTGTGGGAGCGCCTGCGCGGGGCCCTACGAGATGGGGCCGTCACCACCGAGATCGCGACACCCCACGTGAAGTGGGCCAAACCCCTCGCCGGGGGCCCGCTGAAGCTGCTGGTGGTGGCGCCGCGGTTCGCTCACCGCGAGACAGCCGAGCTAATGCAGAGACTTGACGCGCACTGCGACGTGGTGATGACCCATTCGCACAAGTCCATCGGCGCGAGCTCCGGGGTCGTGGGCTTCCGTGAGGCAGAGATTCTGGCGGCCCTCGAAGGGCACTTGGCCAAACCTCACGATGCTATCGTCATCGGCAACGTGAATTGGTCGCTCCTGCCGAAGCCCCTGCAGTACGAGATCCTGCGCCAGGCATCCGAGGGCACGGGACTGCTGCTGTCCCAGTACCAGGACACCATCCCCGAAGTGATCCCGAAGCTGTTTGCCCAAGTTCCCCCGCCGGCGCTTCTCGCGAAAGGACTTCCCTGGGGTGGCCTGCCCAGCCTCATGGCCGCGCCCGGCGAGGACAAGCCGCTCGTGCGGTTCGCAGGGGAGCTCAAACAGGGCCGGTGCGTCGTGCTGCGCTGGCCCACCGGGCCGGGCTGGTTCCACTGCATGACCGCCGAGCCGATGACCCAACTCGAGTACGACTACAACATGTCAGTCACCGCGCGAGCCCTCCTGTGGCTGGCGAAACGGGAGCCCGCATCCGGACTTGCCGTCGAAGCGCGTGCTGCAGAGGATGGGAAGACTGCCCTCACTTTCACGGGCGCCGGCGCGTTGGCGTTCGAAGTCCGGGATCGGTTTGGTGACGTGGTGATTAGGGAGCGGCTTTCAACGGGTCGAGAGCCGACCACATTGACAATCGGCGGGCTCATGGCGGGCAAGCACTTCGTCAACGCCTGGTTGCGCGAGACCCCGGACGGCCCGACGGTCAACTGGGCCGGCGCATGGTTCGATGTGCCTGCGGTCAACGCGATTGCTGAGGCGACCACGGACAAGGAGTTCTACGCACCGGGAGAGACGGTGACGGTCAAGGTCAAACTCAGCAGACCGGCTGGCCGGCGAGCCGAGCTTCGTATCAACGCGACGGATATCCACGGGCGCAACTGGGCCCGAGTTCAGAGCGAAATTGAGGCAGGCGAGGCCGAGGCGTTCCTGAGTTTCCAGGCAGAGGGGATGCTGTCCGCCTACAGTGCCCTGACCATGGACTTGCGATT
Organism: Candidatus Zipacnadia bacterium; assembly: GCA_029821745.1. Taxonomy (GTDB): domain Bacteria; phylum Armatimonadota; class Zipacnadia; order Zipacnadales; family JABUFB01; genus JALGSS01. Next base: position 1,986 of record JALGSS010000371.1, on the reverse strand, counting down.
GCCCGGTGGGATGCTGCTGGATCGCGCAAAGACAGACCTGTATGTCCCCCTCCGCGCCCGGCGAGACTTCTCCCTGGGCGTCTGGGGCGGCGGTGGCGGCAGTTGGCTCAGCACGCAACGGTGGGCGCTGGACAAGCGCCTCGGCGTGGATACGACGATCTTCAGCGGAGACATCAAGGAGGGCATCCGGGCCACGCCCTATGCCAGCACGCGGTTCCGGCACGGCGGCAAGGGCGAGGTCCGCAAGCCATGTCTCACCGATCCTGAGTTCTGGGAAGAGGAGACTGACCGCCTGACCAAAACCGCGAAGTCCCTGGCGAAGACGGATGTCTTCGCGTACAGCCTCGGGGACGAGATCTGTCTCGATGTGGGCAACTCCGACCTCTGCCGGTCGGACACCTGCCTCGCGGGGTTCCGAGAATGGCTCAAGGGGCGCTACGAGTCCCTGACCGCGCTCAACAGGGCATGGGGAACCGAGTTCGACTCCTGGCATGAAGTCATGCCGAGTACGCGGGCCGAGGCGGACAAGCCGCACAAGGCGCGCAATCTGGTCTCGTGGTTCGAGCACCGGCTGTACATGGACACGGTGTTCGGAGATGGGCTTGCGAAGGCTCGGGACATTATCCACACGATCGACCCCGGCGTACCCGTAGGCGCGGAAGGTCTTTGGGGCTCGACATCGGCCTATGGGATGGATTGGTGGCCGATGTCCAAAGAGCTCCGACTGCTCGTCCCCTACTGGTCGGCGCGGCTGTCCGTGGAGGCGATCCGCAGCCTCCAACAGCCCGGCACGATCACCGGGACTTGGTTCGGCAACTACGGGCAGGAAGGCATCGACGAGGCCAAACTGCGCTGGTTCCCGTGGAACGTGCTGATGCACCAGTACAACTCGATCTGGTGGTATGCCGAGTACCGCGGCCTGCACTTCGGCGCCACTCCGACAGCTCTGGCGCCAGACTACAGGCCGACCGCCGGCTTCACCGCGGCGCTGGAGGAGATCGCCGAGATACGCCAGGGCTTCGACGGCCTGCTCCTGCGCGGCACGCGGGCCCATGACGGCATCGCCGTCGTCTACTCGCGACCGAGTATCCACGTGTGGGGCAACAAGTGCAGCCGCCTTCTGGATGCTATGGAAGAGATCGGGCTGCAGTATGACGTGATACCCGTAGACGGGCTATCTGCCGCGGCGCTCCGGGAGGGCGGGTACAAGAAGGTCGTGTTGCCGGGGAACTGCATGCTCAGCGCTGAGGCGGAGCGTGGGATACTCGAGTTCCTCCGCGAGGGTGGCTCCGTGCTGGCACAGCACTACCCCCGGGCCACTTATGCGATTGGCTGGGCCCCCTCCTGGCAGGCGTTGGGTGGCGCCGCTCTGCCCCAGTTCCATGTGAATCCAGGCCACGGGCCCAACTATGAGATCGTTCAGAAGGCCAGAGAGGTCGTGCCGAAGGAGGGCGAGGCTTTCCCCGTCTCCGAGTGCACGAGACAGCCTACGCTGATGGCGGCGTGGCGGCCACCATGAATAAGTGTGGGTACGGACACATCTGTCTCCTCAACTTCTTCTTCGACGACTTCGCCAACCTGCGTCTCCGCGGGGACAAGGACCTGCCCGCCCGGGACTTCCTGACGCGAACCATGGACCAACTGGGCGTCAGGCCTGCCGTCAAGGTGACCGGCGACAGACCCGTCAGGGGTCTGGAGATCGCGCGGTTCGAGTACCCCCATGGCGAGTGCGTGGCGCTCAGCCTGAAGCCGTTGGGTGAGCTCAAAACGCGAGATGCATCGCCCCTGGCGCTCACGCTGGAGTTCGCGGATGCCCGAGAGACCATCAATGCCCGAACGGAAGCCAGGATGGGTAACACGGGCCAGGTGAAACTGAGCCTGAAGCCCGGCGAGACGGCGCTCCTGGCCCGTCTCCTGGGATCATCGCCTGCACCCACGATCACAGTCGACCCAGCCTCCGCGAAGCCGGGGCAGACAGTGCGGGTA
>JALGSS010000370.1 GCA_029821745.1 Candidatus Zipacnadia bacterium | reverse complement strand
GAGGTCGGGTTCAGTGAATTCCTCGGGAGCATTGCCGAATACGTGTACGTGGATGTGGTCGCGCAGACCCCGGAAGCCCAGTCCCGGCGTGTCGACTTCGGGCCTGATATGGCCGAGTTCGACCTGGACGGCTATCCCTTGCGCTTCCTGACCTTCGGCGTCGCCTCCATCGAGTTCCCTGCCGATGTGTGCCACCAGGCCTGCTATCACCGCACCATCTACGAGTTCATCGAGACGTGGCTGCATAGCGCGGGCGGACGCATCGCCACTGACGGCCTTCTGCCCCGGGAGCCCAGTGACAGCGATCTGCTGCAATTGTTGCAGCAGATCGGCGTGGGAGTGACGCGCGCCCGGGACGATAGCCTGCTTGCCGAACTCACCACGGTTCCCGAGGACCTGCAGAATGTGATGGGCGGGATCAGACCTCAGGACTGGATGAACGAGCAGATAAACCGCACCTTCGAAGCCGAGCCAACGACCGAGTCCTTCGCCGACCTCGAACAGAAGCTGGACGAGGCTCTGGCAGCCGAGGGGTACTTCACGAAGACGGTCGAGCATAACACCAAACGCCTTCGGAACACGCGCCATCTGGAGCGGGTCGTTCTGGAGTGCCTGCTGCCCTACATCCTGGACCTGGAGCGTGGCCCGCGCTACGCCCTGGGCATGCTGCAGAAGCTCCGGGAGCGAATGACCGCCGAGCAGGACCGAATCCGGCAGGAACTGGCGATCTCGCGCATCCCCGGGTACACGCTGGAGGATGCCCGGCAGGCCATTCAGGCGGTTCGCAGCGACTGGATGCTGAGAACGCCGCCGATGTTCGGCTTCCGGTGGATCAACGAGCATGCCGCGCGGCGAGAAATGATGAAGCCGCGCGTGCTGGTCTGCGATACCTACAACCGGCGCACCGAGGAGCACATCCTCACGGCTAAGCAGGAGTTGTATGGCGAACTCATGGATCCGGCGTTGCAGACGCTCGAGCGGCGCCTGACCCACCTGCTCGAGTACGCAGTCAACTGGCATAGTGAGTCGGCTCAGGCGTATGGGGCCATCATCGATCGACCCCTGGACCGCCGGACCGCCATGCTGTTTGGCGAGCCGGTCGTCGAGCTTAAGATGGACCGCGTGATGAAAGACCCGGATGACGGGACGCGGGACAAGTTCTATGCGGCCATGCTCGACCCCAGCCGCACTGAAGCGCTGATCGATGCCATCCGGGCGCCCCTTGATCGCGACGAAGTCCGCCCGTTCACCGCGTCCTGCCCGACTGATGCCGCCCGGGCCGGGAAGGTCCAGCTCCGGTACGTCGAGCCCATCTGCGAATATGTTCGCGACCGGTACCGTCGCCATGCGCCTCCGGGGGAAGCGCCGATCATCTACGATGAGCAGGTCATCGAGCGGTTCCAGGAGGCCGCGATTGAGAGCGCGGGTCTCGACACGGAAATCGGGCAGGTCGTTGCCGAGGGAATGGAACTCGCGGAACTGAACCTCCAGCACCCCAAGTACTCGGATCTGCAGCCCGTCAACCCGCGCGATGGCTGGTGGGCATTCTTTAACGGCGCCCAGGATGAAGGGCAGTGGGGTCCATTCAAGACTGCACTCACGAACTCCGTCAACGCCGCCGCCGGAGGCACGGGCATGACGGCTCTGCGGGAGCGCGCCGCGTACCCGACGCGGATCATCCGCGGCTATGACATCGGCGACCGTGAGGACAAGATCCACGGTGCCAGAGCGGCCGCCGGGCGCGTGCAGGAAATGACGGCCTTCGCACGGACTGGAATCCGCCCGCGTCCGCCCAGCGAACGCGACATCCGCGAAGCCGAGCAGTTCTTCGTCGGCGCTGTGCTCCTGGGGATGCTCAAGTACTCGCAAGAGCGCCAGGAGTTCAGTATGGAGCTCGCCCAGGCAGCCGGCATGCCTCGGCGGCTGCTTACGCTCCCCACGGACTTTGGGGTCAGTGTGGGGGAACTGGCGTATCGCAGCGAGACTCGCACGACGCTGGCGCAAATGTTGCAGAACAAGATCAACGAAGTGGGTAAAGATGAAGTACTGAGGATAAGCAACGCGGTCAAGACGCGCATCGAGATCACCGACTCCGGCGAGGCGCGGACCAACGAGACAGCCAAACTCGGAATCCGAGACCTTGGCGATGCCCAGGCGGCGAACGTCATCCGGGGCTTCGAGGCCCACTTTGACCTCCTGGGTCAGGCCGACGACGAGACCGTGGAGATGCATCCGTACGCTGACCTGGATCTTGACCCGCCTGCGGGCCGCCGGCCGGGGTACTACTGCCGCAACCGCGTCTGCGGGATATTCCTGGGGCCCGAGCTGCAGAGCATCCCGCCGCAGTGCCCGAATTGCGGCATGTCCTTCGTGCCCTATACTGAATACTAGCGGCAGCTTGCAGGCTTGACAGCCCGGTGTAAACGCTCGTCATGGATCAGGCGAGGAGCTGGTGACGGATGTCCTACTACAATCCGAGAATGGTCGGCGGCGCGCTCGACGCGGGGGCGATCCCGAAAACAGGGCTGGCGGCGTTTCTTGCCGTGCTCCTGGCGCTCGCGTGCGCCGGACTGGCCGTCGGGTTCGCGATCTTCGGCGGCGATGTCTACGAAGACATCAAGCGCGCGACCGTGTACATCCGCGTGGACGGTGACACGGAGGGCAGTGGGGCGGTCATCACCGAGGATGGCTACGTCCTCACTGCGGCGCACGTGGTGAAGGGCGGCCACTGCTCGAAGATTGAGGTCGTTCTGGATAGCGGCCAGAAGGACGCGGAGACGCTCCACGCCACTTGCACGGAGCACGTCGGCAAGCCGGGGAAGCCCACTCCGGCTGAAATCGGCAAGGACTACGCCCTTCTGAAGGTGGAGGCCGGACGTCCGCTTGCGTTCCTCCCTGTCACCGGGAGCGAGGATGTGACGGAGGGGACCAAGTGTTTCATCGCCGGGTTCCCCATGGGTAGCGGGCTGCAGACCAGTGTCTACGGGCCCAACGTCAGCATCGAGCCGGGACACATCAAGGCGGTCATGCGAGGTGGCGAGGAGGGCGTGGTGGCGTTCAATACTGATGCGCGGGGCGTTCCGGGGATGAGCGGCGGACCGTGCACGAATGATCGCGGCGAGGTGATCGGCCTTATCTCCATGGGTAGCGACGCCGCGGCCGCGCATCTCATCCTCCCGACCTCGCGCTTCAAGCACGTCTGGGAGCCGTTGATGCGCTGATGGGTCGTGGGGCTTGGCGCGTAAGATACGTGGGCAGGCATGCCTTTGCCTGCCTTTTTTCTTTCTCAGGGAGGGACGCATGATGGAGCACTGCAGTCTGGGCGGCAGTGAACTGCAGGTGTCTCGGGTCTGTTTCGGAGCCTGGGCGATGGGAGGCATCGGCTGGGGCGAAGTGAGAGATGAGGAGACCATCGCCGCCGCCCGGCACGCCTTCGAACTGGGAGTTAACTTCTACGACACCGCCGATCTGTACGGTGATGGACATTCGGAGCGCGTCCTGGGTGATGCACTCCGAGACGTGCGTGACGATGTCATCATCGCGACGAAGGGTGGCCGCCGGTCCGACGGCGCGGGAAGATACTGGACCGATGGCTCTCCCGGATGGTTGAAGCAGGCCGTTGATCTGAGCCTTGACCGACTCGGCGTCGACCATGTCGATCTGTACCAACTCCACTGGCCTGATCCCGACGTGCCCATTGAGGATTCCGTGGGTGCGCTGGACGAGATCCGTCAGGCTGGGAAGGCGCGGTTCATCGGCGTATCCAACTGCGGCCCGGAGGAGTTGGGGCGCGCGCTCGCGGCCTGTCAGATCGTTTCGAACCAGATCCCCGTCAACATGTACTACCGGGAGCACATCCCCGACACGCTGCCGTTCTGCGCTGAGCACGGCGTCGGCGTGATGGCTTACGGATCGCTGGCGCAAGGCCTGTTGACCGGCAAGTTCGGTCCCGACACCACCTTTGCCGAGGGTGAAGTCCGGGCCAATAGCCCCCTGTTCGCTCCCGACAGCTACCCGCGCAACCTGCAACTCGTCGAGGCGCTGCGACCGCTTGCTGAGCGCCTGGGAAGGACCCTGGCCCAGTTGGCGGTGAACTGGGTGATCAGGCAAGATGGAGTGGTGAGCGCCATCTGCGGCGCCAAGCGGCCGTCGCAGATAGCGGACAACGTGGGCGGTGTGGACTGGGCGCTCAGCGATGACGAACTGGCAGCTATCGAGACCCTCTTGCCGCCAAGCACGCCCTCGCCGCGTCCGCTGAAGTGACGCCCCGCCGCGACGGATTGATGGGCGCTGAGTCGGCAGAGCCAAGTTTATCGCAGATTTCGCACAAGCAAGAAGGGAATTCCCCTCGGCATGGCGAATAGTCCACTCGTCGCGACGTTCGCGATAGGCTAGCGCGCCGGCACTGCAGCGCAAAATTTCTGGGAGGTAGCTGTATGCTGACGAAACGATGCGTCGTAACGCCTTTGGTTGTGGTTGGTCTTGCCTTTGTCGTTGTCCTTATGCTCGGATGCCCCAAACCGCCAGACCCCGGCGACGTGAGCGGCGCCGGCATGGGAGCCAACGCTCAGCCGGGTCAGCCAGGCGACTCGGGCGAAGTGGCTGCGCCGACAGGCGAGGCGATCAAGATCGGGGCGATTTTCAGCGTCACGGGACCGGCGGCTGCCCTTGGTGAACCTGAGAAGATGACGGCAGAGCTTATCGCGAAGCAGATCAACGACAGTGGCGGCATCCTCGGCAGGCCCGTGGAAGTTCTCGTCGAAGACGACAAGGGCGAGAATACAGACGCCGTCATGGCTGCGAAGAAACTGATCGAGACCGAGAAGGTCTGTGCCATCATCGGTCCGAGCCGGACCGGGACCACCATGGCGATCAAGCAGCAATGCGAAGACGCGAAGATTCCCCTTGTCTCCTGCGCTGCCGGTCGGCCCATCACCGACCCGGTCGCGTCCTACGTCTTCGCAGTTCCCCAGACAGACGTGTTGGCCGTGGCGAAGATCGTCGATTACCTGAAAGACAGCAAGATCACTCAGGTGGCGTCCATCTACTCCGATGACGCCTTCGGCAAGAGCGGTCAGCAGCAGATCGAGAAGCAGCTCGGCGAGGCCGGGATTGAGCTTGTTGCTACCGAGAGCTTCGGGGGCAAGGACTCGGACATGACTCCGCAGCTCACCAACATCAAGGGCGAGAATCCCGGCGCCATCATCTGCTGGGGCATCGGGCCCGGCCCCGCGCATGTGGCCAAGAATGTCAAGAAGCTCGGAATCACGGCTCCGCTGCTGCAGAGCCACGGCGTGGCGAACGCCAAGTTCGTGGAGCAGGCGGGCGAGGATGCAGAAGGCGTCATGCTTCCCGCCGGTCGGCTGATCGTTTGGGAACAGCTCCCGGACGACAATCAGCAGAAGGAGCTTCTCAAGGACTTCGCCGAGGCCTTCAAAGCGGAGTACGGGCAGGACGCGGATACCTTCGCGGGGCACGCATATGACGCCCTCCACATCGTGGTCGAGGCCATCAAGAAGGCCGAGACTGACGAGCCCGAGAAGCTGCGTGACGCGATTGAGCAGACCAGTGAATTCGTCGGCACCGCCGGTGTCTTCACGTATACGGCCGATGAACACAACGGTCTGACCAAGGATGCCTTCGTGTGGGTCGAGATCGAGGGCGGCGCCTGGAAGCTGGCCGAATAGCACCAAGCGGCGTGCCTAGTGTATACTGCGTGCAGGACTTAGCTGGCCGGGCGGCGCCAGAGCATGGGCCGCCCGGCCAGTACGTTACTCGGTCTCTCGTTCCACGACTGCTTCCATCACGGATGGCGCTATGGACCTCGGCGACAAACTGCTGCAGCTAGCCCTCTCCGGGATCGCGATGGGGACGATCTACGGTATAGTCGGGCTCGGCTTCAACATCATTTTCAACGCGACGGGTGTCATCAACTTCGCTCAGGGCGAGTTCGTCATGCTGGGTGGCATGGTGACGATCTCACTCGTATCCGCCGGCGTCCCGGTCCCTCTCGCTCTGGTAATCGCTGGGCTGGCGGTCGCAGTAGTGGGCATGCTGCTCGAACGCCTCGCGGTGCGTCCCGTCAGCGGCGCGGCGATTATCTCGATGATCACCATAACCATCGGAGCGTCAATGCTCCTCCGAGGCCTGGGCAAGCTCCTGTGGGGACCCAACGCCCAGCACATGACGCCTTTCTCCGGCAGCGTCCCCATCCACGTGGGCTCAGCGGTCGTCGAGCCGCAGGAAGTCTGGATCGCCGGCACTGCGCTGGCCATCGTCATCGCGGTGCAGTTGTTCACCAACTACACGCTTACGGGTAAGGCCATGCGTGCGTGCGCGATCAACCGTGGCGCCGCGCGTCTGGCCGGGATCAACGTGGAGCGAATGACACTGCTCGCCTTTGGCTTGAGCGCGGGCCTCAGCGGCCTGTCGGGCGGCGTTATGGCCCCGAAAACCATGGTGGCCTGGGATTCGGGCACGCCACTGGGTGTTAAGGGGTTCTGCGCGGCCATCATCGGCGGACTAGGCAACGGCACCGGCGCTGTTGTCGGTGGCATCTTTGTCGGACTACTGGAATCACTGGGGGCAGGACTGATCAGTTCGTCCTACAAAGACGCGTTCTCGCTTCTGGTGCTGCTACTTGTGCTGTTCGTGCGTCCCGGGGGCTTGCTCGGCAGGGGGCAGACGAAAGAGGGCCTTTGATCGGCCCTGGGGGAAGCTGCCCCGCGCGCCGTTGTATCAGACCAACACTCGACGTCGATCCTAACGGTGACCATGATCCGCAAAGTCTGGCGCGACATCTGGCCGTACCTGCTTCTCGCGGTTGCCGCCGCCGTGTTCCCGCTGGTTGTCAGGAGCAACTACATCCAGTTCATCGGAGCGATGGTCGGCCTGTACGCCCTGATCGCCCTCGGCCTGTGTCTGCTGATGGGTTACGCCGGCCAGGTATCCCTCGGGCACGC
>JALGSS010000369.1 GCA_029821745.1 Candidatus Zipacnadia bacterium | reverse complement strand
AAGTGCTCGCGGCGGTAGTTGAGGTAGCTGCCCCACGCGCCGAGCGAATCGACGTACGTCCCGTCCAGGCCGGGCGTCTCGTCGTACATTGCGGCGACATGGGAGAGGAGCGTCTTGGCGATGGTGATCCGGTCATCGCTGTCATAGAGGTAGGGCGATGCGTTGAGTGGGAAGGTGACCGAGTTCCCGCCCCACGGGGTGTTGCGGATGCGCACATGCGGCTCGCCTTTGGCGTCGCTGAGCATGCAACTCTCGATGATCGCCTTGACATTGCTTCCCCATCCGCGTCCCCGGCGGTCCTGAGTGGGCTGGAACTCCCGGAGCACCTCCAGTGCCTTCGCGCGACTCGTGGGTAGCGTGTCCAGGCGCGTGATCTCCCGCTGCCCGGGGATGATATAGGGGCAGGTCGCGATGTCGTGGGCGTCGTCGTACTCCCAGCCGCTCGGGCCGCCCTCGTGGAAGGCGTAGTTCTCCGGATCGGGAAGCTCGAATCGCGGGGAGCTGAACATCCAGAGGCCCTCGCGGCGCACGCGCTTCTCGAATGCCGCCGGGTATAGCCTGTAGTAGCGCCGGGCGGCGTCGCGCAGACCCCACGCGCCGTCGCAGCGATAGATAACGAAGTGGAAAGGCGCCCGGTTCTTCAACTCACCCGCAGCAGCCGGCGAGAGGCCCAGACGCATCCGCGCTGTGTACCCGAACTCCGCATCGTGGGCGAATTCGACATCACAGGGGGAATCGGCAGGAACGGCCAGCGCGATGCCGTCGCCTGTCTCGGGTTGCGAGACGGACGAGAAGGTCGTCGCGTCGACGGCCTCCGGGTCGCCGGAGAGGGGCACTTCCTCGCGAATGCTGCGTCCCCAAGTCCATCCCGCATGCCCCACCGGCAGCGCGAGCACGAGGTCAAGGCCGATGTCCCTGTCCGTCAGGCCCTCAATAGCTCCGTCGCACGTGATGACTTCGTCCTTGGCGGTGAAGGCCGCCGTTACGCGGATTCCCGAGGCATCGTCGCGGTAGGCCTGGGTCACTGCGCCGGCCTGCGCCGTCAGGTCACCTGTGACAGGTTTCATGTCCTGGCCGAATACGCGCACCCACAGACCAGAGAGGCTCTCGCGGACCGTCAGATCACGTCCATCGAGGGACAGACTCTTCACTGACCCATTGTCGCTTAGGACGAGCGAGAGCCCGCCATTGGTCTGCAGTCCGGGCAAGCTGCGAGCGCCGGGAGCACGAGGAACGACCTTCGTGGGTTCGGCCCGCTCAATGCTCAGCGTCGCATCGTCCCACCACACCGTGCCCGTGGCATAGTTGCACAGGTACACGGAGAGCCGATCGACGGGCCTCGTCGTGAGCGCCTGCCCTTCGACAAGCGTGAAGCTGTCCTGAGCCGCTCCGTGGGACGCAGTGGCGTTCTGGCGGATGTCCGAGGGGCTGTACATCTGGATGATGATCGTGGGCACGCCGCCGCTCTCAGCGGACGCCCTCGCGGCGAAGCTGACTCTGCTGCCCTGGGGTATGGGCGGGTCGAAGGTGAGGCTCTGCACCACGTTGCCCGTGTCGGCGCGCGTCGGGTTCGTGATCCGGACGCACGGGCGCTCCGGCCGGCCGCGCTCTGCGTCCCACGATATCTGGCTGTTCGTACGCCGCGGGTTGAAGGCCCACGAATCGGGCGTTCCCTCGCCCTCCTGGAACCCGGGGTTCGCCAGGAGATTGTCGGCGGCAGGCCGGCCCCAGCAGACGTTCAGTGCGGTCAGCAGTCCCAGCAGCAGCGATAGTGTCTTCATGGACAGTAATCTCCGGTTAGCGGGCCCGCCGTCCTCTTGTCGGCGCATCACGGGGCGCTGAATGAGACGACTCCGAGGCGCTCCGTCATCTCGAATGACACCACTGTCTGTCCGTCCCGCGCGTCTCCGTGCAAGTCGACCGGCTCAGCGCCCGGCTGCATGTACTGGATGTCCCTGGCGCCGGCGGGTAAGGCCAGTTCGACCGCCTGCGGGCCCGGTTCGTGGAGCGCCATCGAGATCGCCTGCCCATGGTCTCCACGGTCGCGCCAGAACACACTAACCGGCAGGTCCGCAACCAGCCGTTTCAGAGTGACTCGCCGGATCGCCTCGGGGATATCCGCGTCGGCCTCCACACAGATGACTTTGCCGTCGCCGACGGTGTGCGTCCCCGGCGCATTCACGTTCCGGCTCGTCGCATCGATGAGCGCGCCCTTCGAGCGCCATCGCCCGTACTCGTCGCGCCAGCCGGTCGCCATCTTGATGATCAGCGTGCCGCCATCGGCGACCCACTCGGCGAGGAGTCGTGCTGTGCTCGCGCGCATGCAGGCCCCCGAGGTCGCCGCGACGACGCGAAGCTGCGAGAGTGGTCCGCCCTGACACAATGCGGGGGCCCAGAGCCCGCGCGCGGCGTACCCTTCGCCGAGAATGTCCGGTAGCCACGTCGGCGGCATCGTCTCTCCGGCGAGGTCGCGACTCTCAGGCGACATCAGCACGCCGAGGTCGCCGCGGTCCTGCCCGAGGACGAACAGATTGCTGTGGTCTCGCCAGAAGCGCAGGTAGCCGGTCATCCCTTTGAGCGAAGCCCGGTTCTCTTCGCCGGTGAAGCCATAGAAGACAATCCACGGGTTGGCCCCGGCGGCTGCGGACGCGGCCACGATCCCGGTCACTTCGTCGGGAGGCCGCAGTCGGGTGAAATCGCTGTCGTCGAAGGTCCCGATGTAATTCCACAACGGGCGGCCCTGCGCCAATGCCCGGCCGAGGGTCATCTTCGCCGCCATCTGAGAGGCGGACAGACTGCGCGATTCCGCCAGCAGGGCGTCCTCATGGGCATACTGACCATCTACCGCGAGCACCCATGACGAGTACCGGTACTGAGTGTTGGCAAGCACCACGATGTCGGGCTTGATCTTGCGCAGGCGCTCCCGGTACGTCTCCATCGCCTCGCCCCACACGCGATTGCGCCACGACAGCCACAGTCCCCAGAGCGGGTCATCCTGCGTCGTCGGGATCTGCACCTGCTCAGGCGTCAGGCCGAGGAGGTCCTTCACTCCGTCTTCGCCGAAGCGCTGCAGGACATACTTCGGGAACTTGTCGCGGCACGAGGCGCAGTAGCATGTCGGCCGCCCCGCGCTGCTGTTCATGAATTCGCTGTTGTCGAGCATCACCGCCGCGCAGTCATACTTCTCGACGAGGCTTTGAGTGTAGGCGAGAGTGTGCTCGAGGGCTCCGGTCGAAGGGCAAAGCCACGGCTGTCCATACATCGTGACAGTGCCTCCCTCCGGGTCCCGCATCGACCACTCAGGGCGGTCGACGCCTAGACTGCCGAACTGCCACTGCGGATCATGCCCGCAGTGCATGACGCTGGTGTACAGGATCAACTTGATCCCCTGTGCGCGATAGGCGGCCACGGCGTCCTTGAACTGCGCTTCGGTGATGCCCTTGGCGTCGATCTGGCTGCGTCGGACTGTGATCGCGTTGTGGGCGTCGGGCGGCAGCATGATGATCGCGTTAAAGCCGAACTCCTGGGCGAACCGCGGCGCCAGGGATTCTGCGTCGTTGATGGCGACCGTCTGCGTCGCACCCCATGGCTGGACGATGTTCGCGCCCCATGACCAGCCTCCCGCTGGAGGGAGAGCAGGCAACTCGATGTCCTCCGGCCAGACCGCGTATTCCCCCGAGACCGTCTCCAGGGGCAGCAGCGTCTGCATGCTGTCCTCGCACATGAGCTGCACCCCGGCGACGCTGACCTCAACGCCGAAGTTCTCCACCGCTTTCCTCCCCGCCAGCCGGAACGCCAGGCCCATCTTCTCGCCCGCAGTCACGAGTTCAGCGGGCAGCGGGACGCGAATCCTCTCCGCGGCTGACCCGCCACCGGACACATCGCGCTCCCAGATGACCCGCTCGCCGCACAGCACCTGCACGAAGTGGTAGCCCGCCGTCGGTCCCGTGAACGTGTCGGACAGGTAGAAGGTGAGCGCGCACTCGGCGACCTTGGGCGTCACCTCGACCGACCACTGGGCGAAGTGCCCCGGCACAGACGGCATGCCCCACGGGAAGCTCAGGAGCAGGGCCCGCGTCGCCACGCCCTCCTGAGGCACCAGCAACACGCCTTCGCCGGCGCTGAAGCCCTCTCCGTTCACGCTCTCAGTCCATCCGGCCGGTGCTGCGTGTGCCACAGCGATCACGCCCAAAAGCGCCGGTATCAACGCGATCGTGTGCCATCCTTTGCGTAGCCCGTGTGTGAGAGCGATCGTGCTCATCCTACCCTTCGTACGCGTGGTTCTTGAGATTGCCCTGTGAGCGACTGGTCACCTTGCACGACAAGAATTCGCCCGCCGGTGCGCCGTCTCCTTTGCGGGAGCGGGGACGGGGGAACAGGCTGCATTTGAGGGCGCCCTCCGCGCCGCGTTTGACATTCCTTTCTTGGACTTCGTCGCCCCGGCTCGGCTTCATCCTGCGTTGAATACCTGTGAGGTCCTTATCCCAGAACGCACTGCCGGCAGGGCCGGCAGTGGCACCCTTTCATGTGACTTCGCGAGACACACAACTGGCGCACTGCACGCATGGCAATAACTGCGGGGTGGCGAGAACGGTACCCGGCCTCAAGGAGGAGAAAGGAGTGCGCGTGCGGCATCTACGGGTAGCGATGACGGGCGATGCGCCGGTGACGGTCCAACAGTTCGCGCAGTAGATGACAGAGTCCGTATGTGTCATGCGGCGGCCTGCGCCGCCGACAGATGAGGAGGGGCATCATGCGCATCCCGGCGGTTCTCGTGGTTCTAGTCTGCCTTCCGGCTTGTGCTCTGGCGCCGACCCAGGACGAAGACCTGCGCCCACGTGTCTGTCTCAATGGTGAATGGCAGTTCCAGCCCGCTGACAATGACCTGACCTTCCCACCGTCGGATGCGTGGGACGCCGTGCCGATCCGCATCCCCTCGCCCTGGAATGTGAACTCATTCTCCCGGGGTGATGGGGGAGACTTCGAGTGCTTCCCGAGCTACCCGAAGTCCTGGGAGGGCCTGAAGGCTGCGTGGCATCGGCGCACGGTGACTGTGCCCGAGTCCATGCGAGGCAAAGCGGTGTTCCTCCGCTTCGAGGCGGTTCACTACTGGGCGGATGTGTATGTAAACGGTAAGAAGGCCGGCTCGCATGAAGGTGGCTTCACTCCCTTTGAGCTGGACGTGACGGACCTGGTCCGAGCAGGCGAGGTCAACGAGATTCTCGTCGGCGTCAAGGCCCACCAACTCTTCAACGTCAAGGGACGCGCCACGTATGGATGGGGCAGCTTCTGGGGCGGACACATCCACGGTATCTGGCAGGACGTCTTCCTCATTGCGCG
>JALGSS010001166.1 GCA_029821745.1 Candidatus Zipacnadia bacterium | reverse complement strand
CCTGCCAGTCGCCGACTGTGTATGGCGCAGGAGCGTTCGCGGCTCTCCGGGCCTCCGGAGTAAATACCGTGTATTCGGCGCCCTCGGGGATCGAGATGCGCAGGTCGTCCACCCAGGCCTTCGTGAGTTGCCGGCGGAAGGCGAAGCCACCTGTCGCGAAGTCATCATCCTCAAACGTGGCCACGAGTTCCCCGTCCACATGCCCCCGGAATACGCCGCCCTCGATCTCGATCTTCACGTCGACCCAGGTGTCCGGCGGGGGCACTTGCCCCGTACGCTCTCCGGCGAATACCCAGGGCGGCTCGCCATGGTTGCGCTTCAGGAACCCGGGGGCATTCCGCGGCCCGGGGCGTGTGTCCACGCGGAAGATGTAGTAGTCGAGCAGGCCCTGGCCTTCGACCTTGCCTCGGTACTCGATGGTCGCGTCACCGACGCGGAACACAGGTACGAGCACCAGGCCGCGATCTACCGTCAGTGCTCCCCCCTGTCCCGGCAGGCCCCAGGCGCTCAGAGATCCGGAGAAGTCCTCATCCACGATGACCTGCGGGTCGGCGGAGAGGATGGATACGGGCGTCAAGAGCGTCGCGATGGCACATACGGTGACAAGACAGGGATTGCGCATAGGAAATGTTCCCCCTTGAGTCTGGGTTGGCAGGCAGAACTCTGGGTTGTGCTAGCCGCGGGGTGCCGATGTCGTACAATCGGCGGGGCCCCGCGGACGGGCTCGGGATGGCGGGAAGGCCCTGCGGCGTCTCGGTGATGGAGCCCCGGCACGCCTCTCTCTGCCTCGTAGCTACATGAGTGGGATCTGCGACAGAGCTCCGGGTCGGCACCCACGAGCGAAGACGGCGGAGCGCAGGTGGATACCTGGTGCTCCGCCGCGCATGTGTCGGCTCGTGAACGTGATCAGGGGCAGCTTGACGACTTCGCCGCCATTGGCGACGGACATGTCGATGGCGATGCAGACCTCGTGGGTGTTCACCGCGTCCTCGACATCGGGCAGCGGGCGCGTGTCGTTCAGGATGCAGTCGACCATGTGGTTGATCTCACCCTCGAAGGGGTGGTGCTCCACCTCGCCGCTGTCCGGGAGAATCGCGGGGACTTCGGTCCAGCCGCCGGCCTCGGGGATGAGCTCGGTGGCCCAGACCTTGTTGTCGCGGATCGAGCCCTTGTCGCCCATGATGTCGATATTGAACTGGTAGGGCATGACGCAGTCGACTGAACTAGACACCTTGCCGACGGCCCCGTTGCTCCACTTGACCGCGGCGACGACGGTTGCCGGGTACTCGTAGTCCTTGTCCCATCCGCCGCCGAACGCGGAGACCTCGACGATCTCAAGTCCGGTGAGCCAGCGGACCATCCGCCGCCGAACGCGGAGACCTCGACGATCTCAAGTCCGGTGAGCCAGCGGATGGCATCGACGGCGTGGCAGCCGCCGAACAGGAAGCTGCTGCCGCCGGTCTCGACCTTCCGCGCCCACTCAAAGCCTGCATACCAATCGCCGACGCCATGCCAGTAGTCGGCCTCGGCGTAGAAGATGTCGCCGACCGCGTCTGCTTCGATGAGGGACCGTGTGTTGATGAGGGACGGGTTCCAGTGCAGCACGAAGCCGACGAGGGTCTTGACCCCGGACTCGCGCACGGCGTCCCGGAGCTCCTTGACACCGGCGACGTCGAGGGCCATCGCCTTCTCGACGATCATGTGCTTGCCTGCCGCGGCGGCCTTGACGCCCTCGGCCACGTGCAGATGATTGGGCGTGCACAGAGACAGGAGCTGAACGCCGTCGTCGGCCATCAACTCATCATAGTCGGTGTAGATTCGCAGCGTGTCGGGGTCCAGACCCGCTGCGGCGGCCGCGCGGCGCGCTGATGATTCCTTGCGACTGCCAACAGCGACAACATTGCAGTCGTCATTGGCTGCGTAGGCCTTCAGATGTTCGACGGAAACCCATCCGGCTCCCCAGATGGCGCACCCGAATTTGTCGGACATGGCGCATGTACCTCCAGAAGATATCAGCGGGCGAAGCCCACCGGGTCATCGGTATGGTTGTGTTGAGGAAGTCACTTAGTTAGCTGCGGGGTGGTCACGTCGTACAGTGACCGGGGCCCCGCAGGTCTGTTTCTGCCATGTTGGGCGCGTCCGTGGGGCCCAGCCGATTGTGCGACATCGGCACCCCACGGCTAGTGTCCTGTCCCTGAAATAACATTGCATAGTCGGGCCAGCTTTTCCAGGATCGCGTCGGCGGTCGCGGTCCATACGAAAGGCTTCGCATCAGCATTGTGGGTCTCGACAAACAGGTTGATCTTGTCCACCAAAGCCTTCGTGCTGCTAAATGACCCGCG
>JALGSS010000368.1 GCA_029821745.1 Candidatus Zipacnadia bacterium | reverse complement strand
GCCTACGCGAACACTCGGTCCGCCAGCGCCCGGGCGACGTCCGCGCCGCGCTTGATCTCCTCGCGGATCTGGTGCTCCCGATCTTCGGTTGGGTGGTCCGTCAATTCCAGCATCAGGCAACGGCGATAGCCGACGTCGATGAGCGCCTCGGCAACCGCATCCCAGTCGATGGTGCCGTCGCCCGGCGCCATGTGCTGGTCGTGAGCTTCTCCCGTATTGTCTTGCAGGTGCGTGGTGATGAGCCGGTGCCCTGCCATGCGGATAGCTCGATCCGCGAGCAGCTTCTCCTCGGCTCCGGCGAACAGCAGGTTCGCATGGCCCGTATCCACGCAGACGCCGGCGACATCGGATCCGAGCTCATCGACGAGGGCGATGACGTACTCCATCTGGCCGACGTCGAAGGTGTTCTCGATGGCGAACCTGTATCCCGGCTGCCAGGCGGCGCGGATGGCATCGGTCTCGCGCTTGAGGTGGTCATCCCCGTGCGCGGCCAGGCTCCGGCCTGCGCAGTGGTGCACGATCACCCCGGCACCAAGACCCAGGGCAACTTGCCCGGCTCGCGTGAGCATCTCCGTGGTGGCCGTAGCGCTTTCCTCATCGGCGATTCCGGGAGCGCCCCAGGCATGGAGGGACCACGCCCCGAGCCCGATCTCCTCGGTCATCTGTCGCACCGCCGCCACCTCGTCATCATTCCAGTGCAACGCATGAGAGAACTCGACGGCATCCACGCCGCATTCGGCGAGGAACTCCAGCGATCGGCGAGTGATGGGCAGGTTGTAGTCTGAGCCGGGGCCGACCTGCAGCATTGGGTCTATGACATTGCAGCCTGTGCGGAAGGCGGGGCTTGTGGACATGGGTGAAGCAGTCTCCCCTCGAGCAGTGCTGACCGGCAAGAAGTGGGCGCGAAAAAAGCGGCCGGCGGGATATTCCCCGCCGGCCGCTTGTTGGCCTTCCGTTAGTCGGGCCGACCGGCCCGATAGTTGTTACCCCCCTCACCCTCCGCCTGTGGTGGAGCAATTGAGTACTTCGTCAATCGCGGCGGAGTAGTACGCGGCCATGGTGCCGAACTCCGAGCCCGGGTCCCTCTGGGCCACCTCAGTCAGGGTCTTGGCGCCCTTGACAAGCTCATCAGCGTTCGCCTGGGCAAGCCCCAGTTCGTACTGGGCTTCCCATCGCCGGCCGGCTTCTATGTTGGCCGCGATCCAGGCCTCAACGCCGTCGCGGGCCGCGGGACTCCCTCTCCGTGTCTCCAGAAGCAGCATCGTCAGCTTCGCGTCCACGGTAGCCGCGTCCGTCTCCGGCAACCCCTCGAGAGCCAGCGTGACGACTTGCCTGGCTTGCTCTGGCTCGCCCAGACGCCACAGGAGGTAGGCCAGGCGGCCAAGTTGGATTGGTGTCGCCTCGTCATCGCTATACTTCTCCTTCAGAATCGCGAGCTCGTCGCGAGTCTTGAAGAGCTCCAGCGCGCGGGTCAGCTTCGCACTGAAGGGTGCGATCGGCATGTACCCAACGGTGGAGTAGAACTGCTTGCCCTTCGCGTCGACGAAGAGAAACGTCGGCACCGGACCGACGTCGTATTTGTCCTTGAGCGTCTTGTCCTTGGTGGTGTTCACCTTGGCGCACTCGAACTTGGTGCTCAGCGCGATGATCTTCGCGTCGATCAGCACGTCGCGGTCCATCTTCTTGCAGTAGTAGCACCCGTCCGAGTAGAAATCCACGAACACGGGCTTGCCCGATGTCTTCGCCGCTTGGAGGGCGGCGTCAAGACTCGCGGCCCATCTGATCGCCTTAGGCTTTGTCTCGGTGGATTTGACGTCGGCCGCCTGGGCCACGACGGCTGCCATGGCCAGACAGAGAACGACAAGAACCAGCAATCGCGTCATCGTTGTCTCCCATTCATTGCCGCAGAGCTTCCAATGCGGCTGGATGCAGAGCTTTCCATTCCTGCAGACGCTCCATGTCGTCAAAAGGATCACTATCTATATATTATATGGGAAATGGGGTCACTACACAAGAGCCGCAGGGCCCGCGATCTCCGTGCTTCCAGACACGAATCTGAAGAAAAGAATACTATCAGACCTAAAAGAGACGCAAGAAACGTTAGAAAAATCTTTAGATTGCTTTTTATTGACAAAAACAAGTGAAAATGATATTATGTGGCTGTATGAGCCCGATACTGACACTCAATTCCAGTGGGTCGTGTCCATCCACCTCCGCTGGGGGGATCCAACCTTGAACCTCAAACGCACGAAGATGATGGAGTTCCGCATGTTCATAGCCGTGCTCTCGTTTCTGGTGGGGCTATGGTTGTACGCCGTGGCGTGCTGGCATGTTCCCTGGATGAGCTGGTAGCGTCTCATCTCAGGCCCTCTGCGGTCCGTCGCGTGACCCCGTCGAGGCACGGGAGAGTGCCGAAGGCGCCTCTGCAGTGCTGGTTAGGATGGCCAGAGTGGTCTAATGCCTCGCTACTGACCCGCTCACGCGGATGCCGTGTCCGCCACAGCGAGTAAGCCCTCCCGTCTACCCCTCTTTGCCCTGTGTTTACGCGTCTCTCAGCCACGTCCGAGCGTGGCGGAGGGATTGCCGTGCGTTCGGGCCTCCCAGAAGTGCGGCAGCAGGCGTCGACGCGCTCCCCGGCGAATAGGCGCAGGATGAAGAACGCGCGAGATGTAGCCGCGATGACTGACGAAGCCCGCCGACTGCGGGAGTTCGATCTCGCCGAGATCGACGCACCGGACCAACGCTCCCACTTCGCCCTGAAGTACGCAGGCAGGCTGGAGGCGGTTCTCGCAGCGGTCAGCCGCAGCGGTCCGCCAGGCGGAACTGTCCTCGAAGCGGGCTGTGCCCAGGCCAATGCAGGCCTTCTGCTGGCCGAGGCCGGCTACAAGGTCACCGCCGTCGATCTGTTGCCTGACGCTCTCGGCTACGCGCTGGCGAAGCACGAAAGCGGAGCATTTTGCCCGGTCTGTGCGAACATCGCCGCGCTTCCCTTCGCGTCGGCGTGCTTCGACGTCATCTACCTGGGCGAGGTCATCGAACACTGTGCGCGGCCGGCTGATGTACTCCGGGGCCTCGCGCATCACCTGAAGGGAGACGGGATCCTCGTCATCACCACCATGAATGGTGAGTGGTTCGGGTCCCCCGACCCCACTCATTCACAGGCCGCCTCACGCGAATTGTCCCGGCCGGAGTTCGGCCGCGGGGGCGAGGACCACCTGTTCGCCTTCACCGCCGTAGAACTGAGGCGGACAGTTGAGGAAGCCGGCCTGCACCTCGTTCGCATGGAGCGCCACGCCACGGTCCTGCACTCCGACAAGCTCATGGCCCTGAAGCGTTTCCTGCCCCCGCGAGCGATCCGCGCCGTGTCCCGTCTTGTCTGCCGCTTGCCCTATTTTGGTCGGGTCACCGCGCTCACGCTTCTGGCTGTAGCGACGCGTTAGGGCGCGCGCAATACTATGGAACGCCCCAAGTGGGTGGATTTTCGGTGTGGGCATCTTGGACAATTATTGAAAGGCACCTTGGCGGTCGCAGAATCGATTGACACCGGCAGGCGCAGTCTCTACACTCCATGTTCATGTCAAGAGTGTCATGGCTTCTGCTACTTCAGGCCGTACTCTTAGCTGCCTCCGCGGGTGCCGGCCCGTGGACCGGCGGTCTGCTGTACTCCCGGTTCGGGGTCACCCTCGACGTCGAGAAGTACAACTTTGGCGACGCGGTGACACCGAAGGAAGTCTACCGGTTCAACAACAGTTGGACACCCTCCACGCCTCCGCACCCCAACGTCGACGTCGACTATATCGTCAACGATTTCTACGCATACCCCGGCGAGTACCGCGAGATCTACCCGGCGGAGTACGGGAGCGACTTCGACGGGCACGTCGTCAATGATCCCACCTACTCGACACCTACGGAGCCGGCGGGTGGCGAGATCTACGACGTCGAAGCCATGTACATGACGAACGACGAGCACAACATCTATCTCGCCATCGTGACTTCGGTGCCGCCTCCTCCGGGGATTGAGCTTGACGAGGGCGAGCCGACGGAAGTCACCATCTCCACCGGCGACCTCGCGATCCACACGCAGGATGACGGTGGCGGCGGCGGGGACTACTACTACGGCATCGACATCAACCACGCCGACACCGGCGAGAACTCGGTGGGCACCGACGACACCATCGGCAGCGAAATGTACCAGACGGAGTTCTTCGGCAAGGGTGCTGATGGCGACGACTGGTATACGGCGAATCTGCTGGACGCTGTCGGCGGGATCTCCCGAGAGGACACCAACTTCTACGGCGCGGGTCTTGCCGGGTCGAAGCTGGTCGGGGACGCCACTGACGGAATCATCGTCAAGTATCTCGACACGAGCTTGCAGGAAGGCTACGAGGAGACCGAGACAGACCCCGATGCGACGACCTGGGAGGTCAATGTCGTCATCCCGATCGACCTGATGCCGGAGTTCCGCAACATCGGCAGGGACGAGACCCGGGAGATGGGCTTCTCCTTCACGCCCGGTTGCCGCAATGACGGCAATGACACCCTTGTCAGCATCGAGCTTCGGGGCGAGTACCACGATGTGCCGGAGCCGGGGACGTTCATCATGACCGGCTTGGGCTTGCTGGGGCTGGCGCTTCTCAGGCGACGCCGCAACAAAGCCGACCAGTAAACGCCCACCGCCCGACATCCAACGCGAATCATGACGCCGGTCCCGCACTGGGAGCCGGCGTTTCTGATTCCGTGGCAATGGGCCCGCCTCGGCCCTAACTCGCTTTTGCCTCGGCGACCTTCCCCATCACGTTGACGGGCGCACCTGTCTGCGCGGCCTCGATTGCCCCGAACAGCATTCCCGCGCTCTTGATGTTGTCGTCGATCACCGTGACGGGCTCGTCTCCGCCCTCGAGCCAGTCCAGGAACTGGCACACGATGGCCTGGTGCCCGTCCCACTGTGGCGCCACGTGGGGCACTTCGGTGAGTGTCATGCCCTGTCCGGGCGTGCACTCCTGAATCCATACCTTGTCGTCGCTGTCAAGGACGACTGCGCCTCCCTCGCACTCGGCGCGGTAGTACTCATGGTGCCAGCTTGTTGCGTGCCCCGCCTCGCTGTTGTTGCCCTCGTAGTTCGCCGGGACACCGTTCGCGAACCGCATGACATACAGTGCGTTGCTCTCGTGCTTGAAGCTGCTCCAGTCTGGGTTCCACTCGTACCCGAAGATGGTCTCGCAGTCGGCCCCGGCGAGATTGCGGAGTTGGTCGAAGTGGTGCACGGAACCCTCGATCAGCAGTGAGTGCTCGATCTCGTGCCTCCACGCGGCCCAGGCTCCGTACTTGCGGTAATCCGCGGCGAAC
>JALGSS010000367.1 GCA_029821745.1 Candidatus Zipacnadia bacterium | reverse complement strand
TTCAGCACTCCGCCGAGATCGCCAACGACATTGCGCCCGAGCACCTGCAGATCGTCGTCAGCGATCCATTCGACGTCCTCGAAAGCATCGAGAATGCCGGCTGCATCTTCGTCGGCGAGAAGACGCCGGTGCCGCTGGGCGACTATGCAGCCGGGCCCAGCCACGTTTTGCCGACCTACGGCACGGCCCGGTTCTCGGCGCCGCTGTCGGTCAATGACTTCCTCAAAGTATCATCGGTGATCTACGCCAATCAGCACGGGCTTGAACGGATCGGCCCGGATGTGATTGAATTAGCGCAGGGCGAGGGCCTGACGGCCCATGCGGAGGCCGTGCGCAAGCGACTGGAGAAGTCCTGACCTACAACTGCACCTGCGTTCTTCTGTTCCCAGCACCGTGCAACCCGGAGGCCGCTATGCGCACCGCACAGATCACCCGCGAGACAACGGAGACCCAGATCAGCGTATCGATTGAGCTGGATGGCGCGGGGAACTACGACATCGACACCGGGGTCGGCTTCTTCGACCACATGCTGACCCATGTCGCCAAGCATGGGCTGTTCGATCTCACGGTGAAGGCCACGGGCGATCTGCACATCGATGCTCACCACACGGTGGAAGACGTAGGGATCGTTCTCGGCCAGGCTTTGGCGCAGGCTGTGGGAGACAAGAAGGGGCTGGTCCGCTATGGGCGCGGAATGTGCCCCATGGACGAAGCGCTCGTCTCCGCGCTCGTGGACTTCGGCGGGCGGGCATACCTGGTCTATGAGGTCGAGCTTCCCACCGCGAAAGTGGGAGACTTCGATACGGAGCTCGTGCAAGAGTTCTTCTTGGCGCTGACGTCCAACGCGGGAATGGCCGTGCACCTCGTCCAGCAGTCCGGCAGGAATACTCACCACATCCTCGAGGGCCTGTTCAAGTCCTTCGGGCGAGCGTTGGACGAGTCCACCCAGATCGATCCGCGCAAGGCGGGCGCCGTGCCATCCACCAAGGGAACGCTCTAACGCGCCCGAAGGACGCCTCGTGCTCCCTTGCGGCGCTCTGCGACGGGCACGGCGTGTGCGCCTCGTCTTGCCGCCTCCTTCGCCAAAGTGATACAATCCCTCAATCGGCCCCGCGCCACGATTTCACGCCAGAGCGCCGCCGGTCGGAGGACCCCGCAGATGCCGCCAAGACGCCGCAGACAGCCAAGCCCGTTCGCAGAAGCAGTCACATTCTGGTCTGTTGTCCTTATCATCGCCGCGATCGTGGGCCTCGTCAGCTACCGCGTTGGGCGCGACTGGCTCGGCAAGCGTCTGGGGAGTGTCGATATGGCCCCCGGAGCGCCGCGCATCATCGCGCAGGCTGATGAGGACCCGGAGAACACGGCGCGCCGAGAGCGCGAGGCAAGCGCCCCAGCCAAGCCTAGCGTAACCCTGGAAGACCGAGAGCCGAGCAAAGCCGAACGGCGCCGCGTTGAGCTCGAGAAAGCCCGCTCCGAGCCCCAGGACGGAGCGGAACTGCACGGCCGAGCGCACCTGGACGATACCATCGCTGACGACCCAGTTGCCACAGATCTCGAGCGCGAACTCGAGCCTGAAGAGACGCCCGACGCGCCACCCGACGACACACGGCAGACGGGACCGAAGTATACAGTGACCGCCGGCGCCTTCGCCGATTCGGCCAATGCAAGCAGAACCGTATCCAAGCTTACGTCCCGCGGATACAAGCCCTACATCGAGAAGATCGAGAAAGACGGACAGACCCTCTACCGGGTCAACGTGGCGGTGGTGCGGGGCAGGTCCAACGCCGAAGCCCTCCGCGACGAGGTCGCCTCCACCGGGCTGTCGTCGGGCATCATCGCCGGCGGTTAGAGAGAGCACACCAAGCTGTCTTCGAGGTGTATGTTGCCCACGACCAACGAGTGGATTGCGTTCGCGGTGGTCACGATCCTGGCTGGGGCCCTCGCCGGCGGCCTGGTCTGGATGGGCGGCCGCAGCCAGGAGATTCCTCCTCGGCAATTGCGGCGCACAGTCGGCCTGTTGTGGCTTTCCATCATCATGTGCGTCGCCGGGCTAGTCGTCGTGAGACAACTGCTTGGCGGCGGCATCGTCGACTATGATTCCCGGGGAGCGTCTCCTGTGACTGTCCGCACCCTCGGCGCCTCGGAGGGCTTGCTGGTCGGCGGCGGCGTGGCGTGGATGATCTTGTGGATGCTCGTAGCCCTGCACGCAATACGAAGCGTCACCAGTCGCATCGGAGAACCGACCTCAGACCCGTCTGATTCGTCCCAGACCTGACGGCTTGCCCGGACGGTCCGTTAGCGGGAGTGACCGCGTTTGAACATCGAGACCATCGTCGACAGTGCCCGGAACCTGTTGCCCGGCCAGCGCAAAAAGGCCCCGCAGCTTACTCGCGACCAGGCCATGGCGGCCCGGCCCGTCCGCAATCCCAGCCTGGACTGGCGCGAGAACGATGACGGCGAGGCCGTCATCGTTCTACCCAGGCGCAAGGACACCATGGGCAAGTTCCTCGGCTGGATGTTCTTCGTGCCCGAGGCCCGTCCCATCGTGCTCGACGACGTAGGCACCTTCGTGTGGACGGCTTGCGACGGCGAGCACCCCGTGTCCGAGCTCGTCGACATGCTCTGCGACGAGTACAAGCTGGGCAAGCGGGAGGGCGAGGTGTCGCTGACCGAGTTCCTCAAAATGCTCGCCAAGCGCGGCATGATCGGTTTCGTCATCCCGCAGGAGATCGCTGACGAGCTCGGTGAGAAGGACAAGAAACTCTTGGGCCTCGAGGAGATCGGCACCACCGAAGAGGACCTCAAGCAAGCCCAGGAAGCCGGCGAGTCCGACGAGGTCGACGAAGAGCCGGATGCCGACCAGTCTGAAGACGATCCGGACGCTGACGGAAGCTAGGCCGCGAGAGGACCACGGGATTGTCCCCCGACAGACTGACCTTTCACGACGAGACTTGCTGCCGATGCGGCACCCCCGATGACCTGATCCGCATCAGTGAGTTCGGCAAGGCCTTGTGCCCCGACTGTTACCCCGAGTTCGTTCGCAGTCGTATCGAGCGGACCGTGCGGCGCTTCCGGATGATCCCCAAGGGCCGTCACGTCGCAGTCGCCGTCTCCGGTGGCTCGGACAGCGCCATGCTCCTGCACGCCCTCGCCCGCACGCGCTCCCGCCTCTCCTTCAGAATGACCGCTATCCACATCGACATGGGCCTCGGCGACTATTCCAACGCCTGCATCGATATCGTCCGCCGGCAATGCGCAGCGGCGAGGGTCTCTCTGGAGATCGACTTCGTGCGCAACTATGACATCACTATCGAGGCGATCAGCACGTGGCCTGTGTGCGCCGTCTGCGGGGGTGTGAGACGAGCCCTCATGCCACGTCTCGCCCGGCGCGTCGGCGCGGACGTGTTCGCGACGGGTCACACCCTCGACGACCAGCTCCAGTTCATGCTCAAGAACATCCTGTCGGGTCGGGCCGTCAGCCCGCCTCCGGTCCTGCCCGCTACGTCCTTCGGTCCGGCCAAGGCTAAGCCCTTGATCCAGATTCCCGACGCCGCCGGCGAGACCTACGCGCGGATCGTGGACCTGCCCATCATCGGTGAGGAATGCCCACACTTCCTGCCGGACACGCACCGGTTCAAGGATATCTTCGATCTGCTGGAGAAGCAGGCTCCCATGGGCAAGGGGCAATTCTGGCAGGCAGCGACGAGGACGGCGAGGAGCGCCTGTGCCCCGTGTGCGGCGAGGCGACAACAATGCGCATCTGCCCCATCTGCCGTCTTCGCCAGGCTCAGCAGGGCGAAGCGCCGGAGGTCTAGCAGCCGTCAATCCCCGGGCCGGCCCCGGCATCTGGCCTCGTTGAGACGAGGGGTGAACCCATGAGCATTGAGTCTTGCGTGCCCGCTCGTGGCCGCGCCGAACTTGATCGAGAACGGTGACTTTGAGGCCGACGCAGTGGGCGAATTCCCAGCCGGCTGGGCCGACTTCCCCACGCCCATCAGTCCCCCATCTGCCGCTGTTCACGTAGCGGGAGCGGCCGGGACATCCGGGTGCCTGCGCATCCGTGACGTCGCGGACGGCAAGACCTCGGGCTTGGCCGTTGAGTTCCCTGCCCAGGACCGGATTGCCGTCGAGTTCTATGTGGCATTCCCCGCGGGCGCAGGCCGGGTCTTCAACTTCTGGACTCGCGAGCCCGGCGGCGACGACGCCAGCCAGATCAACCTGGCGATCCAGGGCGGAGCGTTGCAGCAGTTCAACGACAAGCGGATGCGCTGGGAGCCTGTCACGACGAAGATCACTGCCTCGGAAGATGCCAACAGCGATGGCGACCTCGACGACCCGCAAGACACTCTCGTCTGGCACCGACTGCGGGTCGTCGCCGACCGTCACACGGAGGCAGTTGATATCTGGCTAGGCCGGCCCGGCGAGATGACGCTGCCCGAGGCGCCAACCGCGACGGTTCGCGGCTACCGCACGGACCTCCCCTTCGGCTCCATCAATCTCGCGTACGGCAGGTTGACGAAAGGCAGGTTTTTCTACGTGGACGAGATAACGGTTGAGGGCGGAGACAGCATCCCGCCGACGCACGAGATTCCGGAGCCGCCGCCGATCAAGCGTCTCGAGATCTGGGAGGGCGAAGAGCCCCCCGTGGCCGAGCAGGCCCCGTACCTGGACTACGTCACCTTCAGTCGCGTGCACCGCGCCATCCCCGGGGAGTACCAGTTCCTCCACGGCCCCGCGATCGTCGACTTCAAGGGCACCCTCTTCACGAGCTGGGCCAACAGCCTGGTGAACGAGAACAGCGACAGCGAGACCTTGCGGGGGCGACGATCCAGGGACGGTGGGCGCACCTGGATGGACGCTGAGTTCATCGCGCCCGGCTTCGAGGGAGCAGAGCGCCATAGCCACGGCGTCTTTCTGGAACTCAACGGGAAGCTGTGGGCTTTCTGCTCGCGTTTCGGCAAGGACACAGGCGAAGCCTGCAACTTCCCCGGCCTGACCATGGAAGCGTTCGTGTTCGACGAGCGGACAGGTGAGTGGGAAGCACGGGGCAAGGTCGCGGAGGACTGCTGGCCGATGACGGAGCCGCAGCGCATGGCGGACGGTTCGTGGATCATCCCCGGCCTCGACCGTCACTTCCGGGCCGCCGTAGCGATCAGCCACGGCGATGACCTCACGCAGTGGGATACGGTGAAAATCCTGCTGGGGCCCGGCAAGCACTGCAGCGAGACGACCGCCTGGGTCACCGACGACGGGATCATCGCCATCATGCGCAACGAATCGCCTCACGATCCTGCGTTCTGTTGCGCGGCGATCTCCCGAAGCACGGACAATGGGCGCACGTGGACCGTCGCCGAGGAGAGCAACTTCCCGATGCTGTCCGCGAAGGCTGCGGCGGGAGTGTTGAGCACGGGACAGCGGTACATCGTCAGCAACAGTGGCCTCAAGACGGGGGCGCGCTGGCCGCTGACCATCGCCGTGGGGCGCCCCGGCGCGAAGACGCTGTGCCGGATGTGGCGCATACGGGACGGCCGAACCGTGCAGCCACTCTTGCAGGGGAACGCCAAGGACGTTGGCTGGCAATACCCCTATGCCTACGAGAACGGCGGGAAGCTGTACGTCATCTACTCGGTGGGCAAAGAGGACTGCGAACTCGCGATCATCCCACTGGAATCGCTGCGCGTCGAATGACGCATACGAGCGCATTGGTGGGGTGCCGCCGACCGGCGGCACCCCGATGCTTTAGCCCCGTGCCTCAAGCCTCGCTCTCACGTGGGCCCACACGGCCTCCTCTCCGGCTCTCTTCTCCTCGGAGCAGATTCCCGGCTCAAAGCCCAGCGCCATGTAGACGCGAATCGCGGGCAGCCGTGATCCCTGGGTCTCCAGGAACCCCCGCTTGAAGCCCCGCTCCTTGAAGTAGTGCAAGACCGCCAGCACGACGGCCGACGCCAGGCCCTTCCGCCCATGCTCCTTGAGGGTGCCCACCCAGTGCACGCGGCCGAATTCGGTCTCATCGGGCTGATCGCGCCACGCGAAGGCCGTGCTGACCGCCTCGTCGCCGTGCATGATGAAGAACACACCTTCGGGATCGTACTGCACCTTGGAGGCGTAGTCAGCCTGGAAGCCCTCGGCGGTCGATTGCCTGTCACCGAAGGATCGGGTGATGACGTCTGCCCACGTTGCCGGCGCATCATCAAGCTCCGCCGCGGTAGCGAGACGGTAGCCTTCGGGCAGGGATATGGCGGGAAGGTCGTCCAGATTAGGCCGGACCATACGTATCAAGAGCTCCAACGGGTTCTCCTCCAATGCGGCCTCAGTGTCCACGCCGGGAAGCTGTTCCTCACGATCCATCAATCCACCTCCCGCAAGGGCGTCCCAAGGTCAGCGCGACGCTTGAAGGTCCGTTGCCGCATGGGTGGAAATGGCACGTGATAGTGTGTCACTGGACGTCTTCTTGCCCAAGTATATTAAGGGAGTGTCAGTTCTGATGAGAACCGGAATACGAGACGGGTGTCTGCGTATGTCGTGGCCGGAGGCGCTTCGAGCCACGGCCGAGATCGGCTTCGATGGCGTCGAGTTGGATATCGGCGACGACTACCGAGAGACGCTCCTGTGGACGCAGGGCCCGGGAGCTGTGGCCGATCTGATTGATGAGACGGGCGGGGCTCTGCTGTCCTTCTGCGCGGGAGCCTGCTGGCAGATCAGTCCGGCGTCTCCCGATGCGTCAGTACGGGCTGAGATCCATCAACTCCTTGCAGACCTGATCGGTTACTCCGCAGCCCTGCACGCGGGGGTCATTCTGGTACCGGTCACGCCCGGCGGCGATGAAGTCAGCTACGAAGACGGGACGGCGCGGTGGATCGACGAGATGAAGAAACTGGCGCCTATCGCCGAGGACAAGGGCGTCGTACTCGCGCTGGAAAACGTAGGGCGCGGATACGGGAAGTCGGCGGCTGAACTGATCCACCTCGTCGACAGTATCGGCTCGCCGGGCGTCCAGACATACTACGACATCGGCAACGCGACCGCATTCGGCAACGATCCCGTCGCCGAGATCCAGGCACTAGGCTCACGCATCGCGGATGTGCACATCAAGGACCGTGACGGTGAACTTCTCGGTGAGGGCGTCGTCAACATACCAGACTCAGTCAAGGCGCTGAAGGAACTGGGCTACGACGGAGACCTCGTTCTCGAGACGCCCCCGACTGACGACCCATGCGCCGCGGCGGCGCACAATCTCAAGTACCTCCGGGAGCTCCTCTGACGTGGGGTGAGGCGCGCACCGACCAGGTACCTGCAGGAGGAATCGAGATGCGTTCAGGCCACATGCTCTACCTCGGGATAGCAGCAGTGTTCGTACTGGCTCTACTCACCACAGGCGCGCACGCTCAGGGCCAGACCCCAGGGATGCCTGGATTCGCAGCGGCGCCCGGCGCCCCTGGTGCACCCGGCGCCCCCGGGGCACCGGGTGGAGTGCCCGGTCAGAGGCCAAGGGCCGGTGGTCCTGGCGGACCCGGTGGCCCTGGCGGCCCCGCTGGTGGCGGCAACCGTGCCGCACAGGCCCGTGCCCAGGCTGAACGGATGCGCTTCCAGATGATGATGGCGCAGCGCCAGACGCCCCCGGCGATTGCGGTCGCGGACGGTTTTGTGTTCGTCGTCTACGCCGGCACGCTGTTCCAGTTCACGATGGATGGGCTCAACGAAGTGGCCAAGACGGCACTCTCGCCCGTGCAGGCCGACCGTGTCCGACGCGGGGCCAAGCGCGACGTGAAACCAGTCAAGCCCAAGACGACGAAGGAAAATGCAAAGTAGGGCCGACTGGGCACGAGCTCTCTGCACATGACGGCCTGCCCAGATGCAGTCCGTGCAAAAGCGGCGACCCCAATGGGGTCGCCGCTTTTGATTACGTTCTTATTGCGCTCTTATTGGGCTATCTCGTGTCAGGCCACGATCAGACCAGGGCTTCCATCCGCTCCATCCGCTCCATGTGCTCAGGAGCCACGAGGGGAAGCTTGCGCCGGATCCGGGACAGCGCGTTGTCGATGGACTTGATCTTGCACCCGAGTTCGACTGCCATCTCCTTGTAGGACTTGCCGGTGCGGTACTCAGTGAGCACTTCCCACTCGAAGGGAGACAGTTCCTCTCTCAGCGTCTGCTGCAGCAGGCGCTCGCCCTCCAAGCCGAGAACCACGTTCTCGGGGCTCCCCTCGGGTCTGGTGGTGAGCATCTCAGACAGGGCTCGGTCGTCTTCGTCGTCTGTGGGTGGCGCCTCAAGTGATATTGACGAGTTCAGAGGTGCTTGTTTTTGCCGTGTGGCAGCTTTGATTGCAGAGATCATCTGGCGCTGGATACAGACTTTCGCGAAGCAGGCAAACGATGTGTGGCGGTCTGCCTTAAAGTCCGTGATGGCCTCCCACAGGCCGATAAGACCGATCTGGAGCAGGTCGTCTCGCTCCGCTCCCACGAGAAAGTATGACTTAACTTTGGCACGGACTAGATTTCGATACTTGAACAGGAGGTATTCGCAAGCTTCGGTATCGCCCTCGATCTGGGCTTTTCGTACAAGTTCTTCGTCCGACAGCGGGGTGAAACCATCGTACCGGTTGCGTAGGGCGGCCGCGCGAAAGAACTCAACGGCGTTAACCATGTTGCACCTCAAGCTTGGCCTGACTCAATTCTTGCGGGTTCCGGAATTGTCCGTTCGCTCGTCCATGATGATATCGAGACTGATGTAGGCGAGCAACGCGCTCAAGATAACGAGTAAGGCTGCCCCCACGCCGGCCAGGGCTACAGGTACCTCTCTGACGGTCTTGTCACCGAGTTTTATGTCGATCCGCTCGACGGAACGCTCTGAAAGAGCCTCCTTCACCTCCTGGGTGACTTCCTCAATAATGTGCTCCAAACTGCCGGCGGTCGCGGCCTGCCTCTGCTGTTCCTCGACGACCGTGAGGGCCGCGATGACGTCGCCGCTCGACTGGTCAAGGGCCTCTTTAGCCTCACCGTATCCCACGCCCATGCGCTGCCTGATCAGGTCGATCTGCTCAAGGGTGTAGGACACAGAGACCTCCAGCTCAAAACAAAACACGAGAGCCAAATAAATGGCTCTCGTGTATAGGAACTAGTCGCTGCTCCTCCAGCCGTGAAGGTGGAGGCTCCTGCGGTCAGCAAATTGGCTATCGGACATCACGCGGACACGCACACATCGGCGCTTCTGTCTCGCGCGGATAAAG
>JALGSS010000366.1 GCA_029821745.1 Candidatus Zipacnadia bacterium | reverse complement strand
GTTTCCCGAAGCCGCCTCTTTCAGAATCGCAAGATCCGGCGCCTGGTTGGCAACGAGCTTCTTGAGCTGGGCGTTCTCGCTCTCGAGCTCCTTGAGGCGCTTGGCCTGATCCACTCGCATCCCGCCATATTCGGTGCGCCAGCGGTAGTAGGTCTGATCGGTGATACCGATCTTCCTCGCCGCCTGGCTGATCGTCGCGCCGCCGGCGATCTCCACCTCTGCCTGCCTGAGCTTGTTGATGATCTGCTCGGGCGTGTGCTTCCTGCTGCTCATCTCACTGCCTCCCTATTGCGTCCAAGTGCCTCCAATACTAACATAACACCTGGACTGACTTCTTTGGGGGGCAGGA
The DNA here is from genome assembly GCA_029821745.1 of Candidatus Zipacnadia bacterium. Taxonomy (GTDB): domain Bacteria; phylum Armatimonadota; class Zipacnadia; order Zipacnadales; family JABUFB01; genus JALGSS01. The sequence continues at coordinate 7,173 of JALGSS010000366.1, read as the reverse complement.
CAAGCAGATCGCGGGTGTCAACGCCGCACTGCGCAAGCAGAGCTGTTCCGTGGCCGTAGCGCAGGGCACCGTCTCACCGTCGCCGAGGAGGAGCGCCCATCGGAGGTACCCGCGATGGCCGAGGGGGGCGCCCCCCCACTTGTGATTCCGGGGGCCGATGGTGGAAGGGGGTGTCTTACTGCGTCGGTCCATCGGGGTACCCGAGCACATTCGGGCGGACAACGGCTCTAAGTTCACCGCCGCGAAGGTGCGCCGATGGCTGGCCGAGCGGCGTCAGCCTGATTCATGGGGCACATCTGGTTAGCGAGGCCCGCCACTCTACCCCTCTCCTTCAAGCCAGTCGGGGTGCTCCCATCCGGGGAACGGAGACTTCCCGCCGTATTCCCGGTCAAAGTCCTGCGCCTCTTTGCGGCCCTTCACCCACTCGGCCTCAGTCGCCGCCCATCTTAGCCACTCATCAGCGCCGTAGAAATCTACCTCGCCCTCGGCCTCGTAGCCGTTCTCCCCGTCGAAAAGGGTGCCGCGCAATCGCACAGCCCCCGTCAGGCCTCCGACTGTCTTGTACTCATCTCCGGGTGCTCCCTTCACGCCGCGCCACGTCCCCGAGCCCTCGAACTTCCCGATCACCAGGCGGCCCAGGGCATCGCGGGCCTCAGGTCTATCCCGCTGGTTCTGGTAGAACTCATTGAGTTCGGTCATCTTCCCGCTGAAACTCCCGAGATTCTCAAGCCAGGTTTGCTGCTGCGTTTCTCGGTTGTCTTGCAGTGCACACAGTCCCGAGATGCTTTCATGACCGGCTGCGATTAGGTGCGTGTGAACCGACCATGCCGGCGTGCGGCCGCCCGGGGAAAAGAAGTGCCTGCCGAGGAGTTCTACCGTTTGGAGGTCCGCCGCTCCTGCTGCCTTGCACTTGAACAGGATCGGGCATGTGGCCATGGTTATGTCGAGCACCTTGTCGGTCGCAAGCTTGACGAACGCGTCATCCTCTTCCGGCGTCATATCCAGAACCCGGAAGGGCTCGACGAAGCGCATCCAGAACTCGAAGAAGTCCAGCGCGCCAACATTGGCCCGAACCTGCAGGGCCGCGACCTGAGACGTCGGTGTGTCCGGCACCGTCTGTCCAGGCGGCAAGCTGACCGTAAGGTTGAGCGGCAGATCGGCACTGGTCTTCTCTACGCGGTAGGTCCCGGGCAGAGCCCCTCCGCCTGAGCCGCGTTCGGAGATTTGAGCATCAGCCCACGTAATCAGCGGCGATTCGGTGCCGTCTCCTCTGATCCCGCTGAAACGGCCCATCAGCAGTGGCGCCAACCTGAATTTGGCCTCGGAAAAGTCCCCCGTAATGTCGTAGAATTCCTTTGCCATTTGGTAGTCGGCCCGAGTAAACGGCCCCTTGTTAGGCGCCCACAGACGAGCAACATACTGCAGCTTTGGGAATGGCATCCGTATGAGATCGCCGCCCGGCGACATGAAACCCACACTCGCGGTCACCGGCAAGCTTGAGACCTTCGCGTAATCAGTGACGCCCTTCATCCACCAGGCGTCGTCCTGCCACTCTGCCTCGATCGACCTCAGGCTCATCGTCGTCCCGCCCACCTGCTGATCGAGCCGCACTGTCAGGCGGTTCTGGCACTCAAATAGCGCCAGCATACGCCGGACCCACTGCCATCGGTGTTGGCCCATGACGATGTTGATAAAGTTAGGGTCGAGCTCCAGTCGCGTGATGAATCCCTTGATCTTGGCCACTGCACCTGCTGTCTCGCCCTCCCCCAGAACCATCATGTGGGGTAGCGCGTTGCCCAGAGACGCGAGCATCATCCCTCGGTCGAACGGTCCCCGCCACAGACTTCCCCAGCCCCCCTCGGCTGCATCGGGCGCGACGCCAACGAGCAGGTCACCCAAGAGCAGCAGGCTGCCGGTGGCACTGATCACAGTCTCGCCTGACATCTCTGGCGCCTGTTCAGGCAACTCCATGAAGGGCCCCGACGCAAGCACCAGCCCCAGGTTGCTGCGCGGGTCCTCCTGGTGCGCGAAAGACCACGTCACATAGCGCTGCAGGTCCGGCAGCAGACCCTCTACGCTCAAGGTCTGCCCGGTATCGGCCATGCGCACCCCAGACCCCGCGAGGAAGCCAACGACATCGGCTACCGTGCGGCAGCTCCCGTTGGCCGCCAGAGCAGCATGGGTACTGAGGTCCGCTGGGGTCAGACTGATGGCTTCGGCTGGCACGTTCGGGTTGAGTTGATTGCCCTGCTGGTCCAGCAAACCCAGAGAATAGCTCCCAAGCACAGCCGACTGAACTACTTCGCTCGCCTCGCCGATGGGGCAGATGATCTCATGGGGCAGCACCGTTGTGTCAGGGGGCGCGGTCACGGGGCCCTGTGGGACCTCGGGGGGCGTAGTTGCCGGAGGCGTCGTGGTCACCACTCCGGTATCGCCCGTCGCGGCCAACTCCTCGAGCGCCCAGGCTGCGGTCTCCGCCACGTCTTCGCTTGGGTCGTTGAGCGCCTGCCTCAGAGCCCCGGTCACCGCCTCAGTGTTCTGCCCGATCGCTCCCAGCGCTTGAGCCGACAGCATACGCACCGCTTCATCTGCGGTTCTGAGCGTCTTCACCAGAGAAGGCACGGCCTCAGCCGCCGGCGGTCCGATCTCCCACAGCACCCAGGCCGCAGACACGCTCTGTTGCCAGTCGTCGCCGTTGAGCGCCCCAATCCACTGGTCGATCGTCAAACCCTCATACGTGGCCTCCTGAGTCTGCACCACGACTGGCGTCAGGAGACACACCGCCGACGCCAGAGCGATTAGCCATCGTAGCCGCACCACTGCTCGCCACCTCCTCGTGTCATTAACCCCTTGGCGTGTCCAGAGCACGTTATTGGGCTGGATGTGACGCGTCGGGTCTGTGGGAGCGTCGATGACAGATGGGGTGCGGAGGAAGGGGGCATCGGATAGTGAAATCACAGACCGGTTTCACACGGTAGTTACTTCGACGGCATGCAACCGACACCTGCCGTTGTTTCGCCGCGCAGAGCGTTCCATCGTGATCTGGACCTGATTCCATGGTCCACCTGCGATGAGAGCAAACAGAGGCGCAGGATGCAGCCATCGCGTTGGGTGGTCTGAACCCCGTTTCCTGGTCCACCTGGACTGACTTTTGGGGGGCAGGACACCACAGGCAAGCTCCAATGACCGCGACGATAGCACCACCCTATGTGCCCAATGCGAAGCGCTTGATCCCCAACACAGACGATGCATGTTGGCCTGACCGCGCCCATAACGACAATTACACCGTCTCCATGGACACCCGTCAACGCTTGAGCAGGCCTTGCCGAACCCTGAGAGGCAACCAGTAACACGTGGATATCGTGCTCTCACCGCGCAATCAACGGCGCCGGGCACGCCCAATATCCAGTTCGGACCCATGCTCGAACTCGTGCAGATCGAGACAGACGTTTGGTGTGCCGTTGAGAGCCGCCACTCAACCGCCGTCCGAGTGCATGTCGCATCAATCGCGACCTTAGGTATTCAGTCCCCACGGCCGTCCAGCACATGCATGCAGTAGCTGGTCCCGACGTCCCCTGCCCCGGGCAGTCTGGGCGCATCGCTCAACGACAGGAAGTCGACGGCCAAGAGGGGAATACTTTGGGGCTGGTCACGGGAGGGAGTCCTTTGTCATGGCAGGCTGGCGGACGGTGCGCGTCTTCATCAGCTCCACGTTCCGCGACATGCAGGCGGAGCGCGACCACCTCGTGCGCTTCGTGTTCCCGCGGTTGCGTGAGGAACTGCTCAAGCGGCGCGTGCACCTGGTGGACGTGGACCTGCGCTGGGGAGTCACCGCCGAAGAGGAGGCGCTCGAGGTCTGCCGCGAGATCATCGACGAGTGTCGCCCGCGCTTCATCTGTATGCTGGGCGGGCGCTACGGCTGGACCCCGCCCGGCGAGGAACGCTCCATCACCGCCGACGAAATCTACTACGCCGCCCTCGACCGACACGACGCAGATGAGTACCGCCAGCTGCTTACACACTGTGGGGGCGAAACTGCGTCGATACGGCTAACTCCCTGCCAACGAACGTACATGTAGCCATGCGTTCTGGTACGCTCCACTTACCATCGCGCCGATGGTCCGCTCCACCTGAGTATTGTTCGACGGCGGTTGCCCCTTTCTCCGGCGAGGCCGATGATCGGCGGGCTTGGGTACCGTCTTTGCCTCCCATGCTGGGAGGGTCACATCTTGCCTGCCTGTAAGGTGCTGTGGGCACATGCATTGATGCCTGTTCACGACTACGCATGGTAGGCGTAGCCCCTCAAGGCATTGAGGTCCCAGGCAAGGACGTCAATACGCTGACCGCGGACGGGCCGTAGCGGGCGTAGCAGCAATGATAGCCGAGGCACCCAATGGGTAGGAGCAATAAGGAGCAACTGAGCTTGGAGTTCGACGCTCTGGCGCGGCTGGCGTCTGTGGGCGGCAGGATCACACTTCCAACGTCGGACTGCTGGCTCGCCGCGAGGTGGTTGAGAGGCTCGGGCTGACAGAGATGGCGGAAGTTTCTGACGGAGGAGAGGACGGGATGCAACATCCAGCACCACCTGGCACCGTTGGTCGAACACTCGGTCCACAGTCGCCTCAGTGGATATCCAGACACCAATGATGCGGATCGCCTGACCGGGGCCCCGACAATGGGCCTGGCTGTGAGTCGACGAACGAGTGATGGGCAGGCAGCAGCGCGGACAACGGCGGGAGAACTGCCGCCGGGCGCTACCCCACAGTTCGTTGGGGGACCGCCCCCGAGGAGTTCGTTGAGCAGTCTGTGGTGCAAGGAGTGGGGCACGTTCGAGGTCGCAGCAGTGCCTCCAGATAGAGCCGCGTGGCAGTGCGCACTCGGCAGAGCTCCGAGAAGCCAAGCAGGTCCCGGCCCGCAGTGAGCACGTCAGTTGCAGGGAATTCATCATCGGGCGGGAAGTGTCATGCGGGGCGAGAGTGGAGGTCGTGAGATGCGTGCGTGAGAGCTGCTGCAGCGGAGGATGAGGATGAAGCGACGGTACGGGAGATTGGTGTGCTTCGCAGTTCTGGCCGCGTGTCTGATCGCGGCCACAGCCAACGCTCAGACAGTGGATCAGGCCGAGCTGGCCGGGCTGGCAGAGCTGTTTGCGCGAGACGCCAGCGCCGGCTACGAGACTGCGCTTGATCTGTTCATCGAGGCGAAGGAGCGCGGCGATGTGCAGAGCATGATGGACGTGCTGCGCGTGCCGATGCGCCCGATCTCGCGCTTTGGCCCCGAGATCGGGATCACCATTGCATTGCGTACGTATGGCCGCCCAATTGATGACATGGCAGTGGACGTGGCGGCTGCGGCAAAGCAGGCCGGTCGATGGGACCTCCTCAGCGAGGCGTTGGCGATGCAAGGCATCGTTGCAGCCTGGTTCGGTGAAGGTGGGTGTCCGGGCAGCATGCTGCGTGCCCTCAACCTCATGCGTGTCGCGCAGGCCGCGTCCGAGAAGGCCGGTGGGAGCAACCTGTATCTGGACGCACTGCACACTTGGTTAGAGATCTGGGGTGCCACGGAGGAGGCATTGCGGAAGGACTTGGACGCCGTCGCAGGTCGCGCCGGAACTGAACTGAAGCCGCTTGTTGCAGCAATGCTGGATGCCGCATCCGAGGGCAGAGACGCTGAAGCCATAGCGCTGCACTCAAAACTCGTAGATCACCTCTTCACGGAAGCTGACCCTACTGCTTACCGGTGGGCAGGATGGCTGGCGGCAGGGATGCTGTGGATGCGGGGCACTGAGCCGATGATCCCACGTCTGCGGCAACTGGTGGATGAGCGTGGAGACGTGCCGCCGGAGACGGCGGGCTTTGGCCAGCCAATAATCTCAAATTACACTGGTGCAATGTGCTGGCACCTGTGGTTCGGGCGGAACGATCTCTACCGAGAAACTGGATACTGGGCGAGGACCCACTACGTGCCCGGCAAATACCAGCCAGGTTGGGTGTTGGGGCTCAATGCTGGCAAACTGGCCCGCTTTGGGCGTGAGGCCGAGGCGATGGACATGCTCGTCTACCGCTTGGGTATCATCATGGACGCGCCGCCCGAGGCACGCGTTCACGCGTGCGGGGCGATCTTGTCGCTGTGGCCGGGCGTCCCTGCCGGTCTTCGCCGTGACGCCGTCCGTGTGGCCTGCGAGGAGTTTGAGCGCGGGCAGTCGCTGCGGTATCTCGGCAAAGTGTGCAGTCCGTTCCTGGGAGACCGATCCGAACTGGGCGATCGAAACGGGCTTTGATTTCGTGACGCTGGCGGAGCGGATGGACAAGCCCGAGGACTGCATCGCCGTGCTGGAGGAGGCGGCGAAGTTCTTTGAGGTCACTGAGCGCCCCGACCTCGCCGCCAGGACAGTGGCATGGGCTCAGGGAGTGGCCGCCGAGAACCCCGAAGCGTTGCGCCGGTTGACGCTCACCCGCGCACAGTGGGCGGGACGGGACCGTCGCTGGCGTGACGCCATCGCGATACTGGGCTCAGGGTTCGCCGACCAGCCCTCGACCGTCGAGTTCCTCCAAGCGTGCGTGATGGCGACGCAGGCGAACCTGAAGCTGGGCGACATCGACAACGCCAACCGGCTGTTCCAGAAGACTTTCGGCCTGGTGGGCTCGGTGGAGCTCGCCGCGGGCGAGCGCGCCAACTACTACGTCGGGCTGTCGCGAATGGCCCAGGACGCGGAATGGCGCCGCAAGCTCCTCGAACAGGCGCGCACCTCGCTTGAGGGCGCAGGCCTGGACCTGGTCGCCAACAGCGTCGACCAGGAGTTCGCAGCCCTGGCGCTGCAGAGCCCAGCGCCAGCAGTTGGCCTACGACCCGCTGCTGCGCCAGCGCTGGTTCGCCGACAACATCATCCCCTACCGCCAGCTTATGCGGGTGGCGGCGCTGCAGGACGACGCGGAACTGGCGCTTGACTGCGGCGAGCGCATGCGCGGGCGAGCGCTGATCGATCAGCTCGCCTGGAAGAAAGTGGACATGGCCGTCAAGCTCTCCCCGGCCAACCGCGAGCGCCTCGCCCAACTGCGCTCGATGCGCACTGAGGCCTACGCGCGCCTCGACCGCGAGATGGGCGGCGTGGGCGAGGAGTCGGCGACGCGTGGCATGTACATGCCCGTGCGCGGGATGTACATGCCGGTGCGTGGC
>JALGSS010000365.1 GCA_029821745.1 Candidatus Zipacnadia bacterium | reverse complement strand
TGCCTTTGTGATGTAGCCAGTAGCGCGACACCCTGATGCCAGGAAAAACACGCCACAGGCAGCCTCAGAGCACCACAGCAGCCGTTCTATCGCTCACTAGTAAGGGAACTTCGGATTAGCGGGGTGCAGGGGCAGAGCCCGGACGCTAGTGTCACTCGCATCAAGGTTGTGTCGAGAAGCCGATGGCCCATGGCCGTGGGGTGTCACAGCGCGTCGTGATCGACGCGCTGCATGGGCCCCACGGGGCCTGTCAGACGCCTTGCACGGGGCCCCGTCGCACACGACACGACACCCCGTGCCCATGATTACCTTTCTCCAACGTGCCGCAAGTCGCAGCCCTGCCGCCGCTGAAGGTTAGTCTTCGGGCCCGTCAAGCCGTGCCTTGATCTCCTCGGCGCTGAGGGCTCGTCCCCAGATGCGCACCTCATCCACCAGGCCCTCGAACTCCTCGCGCCCTTGCCGCGCCCCGAGCTCGATGGGCACGCCCCAGAAGTCGAACTCGCCCTGAAAATCCGTCTCCCGCACCCGCTCGCCGTTCACGTAAGTCGCCGCGCCATCTCGGTCGGCGACGATGGCGATGTGCCCCCACTGCCCCTCGGGAATCCTCGCCTTCATGCCCGCCACGTACAAGTTCCCGTGGGCGAAGTCGTAGCCGTTGGTAATGACCGGGTAGATGTTGTCCGGACCGAAACCGAACTCGAAGCGGTCGGCAGTCCCTCGCCCCAGGTAGAGCACACACCCATAGCCCGTCTCAGGGTACTTCGTCGGCTTCACCCAGGCCTCCATCGACATCGCATCCGTCGGCGGGAGCTTGGCACGGAACAGCGTCCCTATGCTGCCCTCGCCGCGCAGGTCCAGCGCCTTCCCGGCCTTGCCCTCTGCCCAGACGGGCCGCGTCAGTTTCAGGTCATTGCCCAGGCCGCCGGCATCCCGGGCCACGTCTCCTTCACCCTCCTCGAAGGACCATTGCGCCATGAGACGCTCCGGCCCCAGCTCAGGCATGGTCGCGGGACGGGCAGGTCGGGCAGCCATCGCATCAACGAGGTCCCGAACCCCCTCTCCCTCAAGTCGCAGCAGAGCGCCCTCCCCGGCCTGCAGTTCGAGGCTCACCCGATTGCCATCCACCGTGCGGTCTGCCTGGGTCCCATCGGCCATTACCGTCACGGCCTCCACGGCAGGTGCGAACTCAATGGCCACCGTGCGCGCATCCAATGCGTCCCGGTCGCGGTGCACCCGCGTGTCGACCACCATCGCCAGAGTATCAGCGCCGTCCTTCACAAGCACACCAACCAGCAGGTTCTCGTCAGCGGTCAGGACCAGGCTGTCTTCTCCCGGTTCGCGAGCGTCGCTTGAGGCCGGGCCGGTTGTGATGGTCCCAGAGCAATGCCGCCCAAGGAGCGCCGGCCCCCAGGTCGCCACTTTCGCATTGACCTCCTGCGCCACTTCGTACGCAGCGTTCGGGACAGGCTGGTCATTCTCGTCCCGGTCGATCAGATCGTTGTAATGGAAGTACCAGATCCCCTGGGCACCGTGGGCGAGGCAAGCGTACGGCTGGAACCGTATCAGCGAATCGCTCTTCACGCCGGACACGTTGAACATCGGCCACGGGACCAGCTTCAGCCGGATACATGCCTTGCGCTGACGCTCCAGCAGGTCGCAGAACATCGCCGCTTGCTGCTCCACGGGCAGTCCGGCCTGGTACAGCATCGGGTAGAATTGCGGATCGGACAACGGGTTGCCATTGTCCGCCAGGTTTTTCGGCTGGAAGTTGTTCTGACAGATCCATGGGAACAGGTGCGGCGCGTTGTCCCGCAGGAAGTTCGTGGTGTCGATGAGCTCCTGGGGCAGCCTGCCGTAGTCGTCGCCCAGCAGAAAGCCCGCAAGGGCCGGATGCCCGCCCCAGCGCTCATGCAGCCACTTCAGTTCGGGGAGCGTCGCCGGGTGATGCGAGGGGTGAGGCATGTACTCCCCAGCGGCGCCGCCCCACGGCTTGTCATTCGGCGCATAGGTGTCGATCATGACCTTCAGGCCGAACTCCTGGGCCAGGTCCAGGGAGACGCCGGGGAGACTGTACCGCGGGGTCATCACCAAGTTGAAATGGGCGCCCTTCACGAGCTCGTAGTCAGCCCGCGTGGCCGGTGGCGGATACCACGCGGCGATGACGAAGTCTTTGAAGGCGAAGTCCCAGCCCGCACCCGGATCGGGAGCGTCTCCATCGTCAGCGGCCAGGGCATTGATCGCGAGCGCACATAGGACGATTGACAAGAAGCGCAGCATCAGGGGGCACCCTCTCTGAGCGGCAGTGGTCTCAGGAGCGTCACTGGGCACTTCGCGGCCGGGAGGGTTGCGTCCTCCCAAACACACGCAGAAAGCGCCCCGTGTCCCTTCAGGGAATACGGGGCGCTGCTGGGGTTGTGTTGAAGAAGGCCAGATAGCCGTGGGGTGTCACAGCGCGTCGTGACCGACGCGCTTCACGGGCCCCACTGAGCCTGTGAGATGCCTTGCACGGGGCCCCGTCACACACAACGTGACACCCCGTGCCCATGATTACGGTTCTTCAACACAACTCTCATCAACGTTCAAGACTGATGACGGCTACTCGGCCGGGATCACGTCTATTTCCGCCACGCTCGCCCACTTCTGGTCGTCGAAGCCCTTCACAGCGACCAGGCGCACAAACCGGCATTCGACGCTCTTGCCGAACTGGACCTCCTTGAGCGCTTTGTTCTGCTCAAAGGTCCCTGTGGCAACGGCGTCGCCCCAGTTCTTGCCATCCGCGCCGACATACACCTCATACTGGGCGATCCACCCATTGGCTCCGCGCCGGCGAGGCAGGACGGTCAGCCCTTTGATGGACAGGGCCTCGCCCAGATCAATCGTGATCTCGTGCGGGTAAGCGGGCACGGCGTCGCCGCTCCAACGGCTGTGCCAGATTGTATCCTGGGACCCATCCACCGCATTGTCTCCCGTGCCATCGGGCGTGTTCTCGCTGGAGACGGAGACCACAGTCGCCTTGCTCGCAATCCGATCCTCACGCGGGTCGCGCGGAGGAAAACCCGCCGGCATCCACTCGGGCAAGTCCTGGATGGAAGCGCGTGCTGCCTCCGACGTCGGCACGCCCCATGTCTGGAAGAACGGACCCAGGTTCTTGCCGACATTGCGCGAGAAACGGACCATCCACTGGTCGCGCTTCTCGTCGTCATTCTTCGGGCGCTCATCGGCGGGCAGGTCGCGGTACTCGGCGAAGACCTCCTTGAAGGCATCCCAGCCGAAGGCGTTGATCATCTGTGTGTACATCGCCAGAGCGAGGAATGGGTCACGCTTCCATGCGTCGAACTTCGCCCCGCGGCTGATGTACTTCCACACGGATGCCCGCGTGCCGTCGGAAGCCATCCGGCCGTCTGACGGGCGGATCCCGCAGAGCTGGTCGTAGACATACATCGTGAACAGGTTGACAGTCACCTCACCAGTGCCGCCGAAGGTCCAGTCCCCGCTCTGGTGGTTGTGACCGGTCTCGTGGTAGAGGCCCCAGTCGCCCTCATTCACAAGATGCTCAACGCTCAATGTGTCAGGAGCCGCGCTGGTGGGGATCATGATCGGGTACCCGGCGTGCATGTAGCCCGCGCAAAGCTGCACGTCGGCCACGTAGCGTTCGGGGCGTGTCCGGTCATGAGTCTTCCGGGCCGCGAGGTCGGCGCAGTGGTCCAGGATGCGGTCCCACGTGCGCATGACTGCCGCCGGGTTGTCCAGTTCGCGAACGTCCGCCGCGGGCACCGTGAGAATGGCCTTGCTGGACGCCAGCTCCGCACGGGGGCCCGGCAGGTTGCGGATCGTGTTCTTCCACTCCGCGAGACTCGTCTTCCCCAACTCGAAGTAGGGGGCCGCAACGGCATTGCTCACCGTCACGGGAATCGTGCCCAGCTTGCAGTCACCGGGAACAATGATGTAGATGAGGCCGCCGAAGGCGTTGGCGGTCTGGGTGCTCACTTGTTTGAGAGGGTACTCGCGCGTGACCTGCGGCGCCCGCGCCCAGCTCGTGTGGTTCCAGTTGCGGCAGTGGGTGGAGCCGATGCGCGCCTTGAACCCGGTCTTCACAGCTTCGGCGGGAAGCTCGACGGTCACCAACTCACCAGGAGCCGCGTACAGGCCCGTGCTGTGCCACGCGGGTACCGAAGTGTCAATACTGAGCTCGCGAGTGACCCGAGGTGCGTCGTCGGGCACGACACCCGGGAACGATGCGGCAGCCGGATGGGCCGCGACCTGGTCCGCGGGAAGCTGGTTCGCATCGCGGATCTGCATCGTCAGGACCAGCCGCGCGAGTACGTCGTTCGTGGTGATCGGCGCCTTGGGGGACGGGATCACATTGATCTTCTCGTCCGCCAATAGAGCCTTGATTCTCGGCAGAAGCACGGCCTCGTCCGACGGCAGTACCTGGGCGGCGCGAGCGAGAACCGTGGATACCAGCCGCAAGTCATCCTTGCCGAGGGTCTGCGTCCCGGCGGAATGGGCCAGGGCCGCGTCCAGTGCCTTTGATGCGTTCGTAAGCGGCGAGGGTATCTCTCCGGCGATGTAGGCGCCTTCGCCGGTGCGTCCCAGCATTCCATCCACGTAGACGAGGCCCATGGGGGCGAGCAACTGGTTCGTGGCCATGTCAACCGACGGGCTCTTGCCCGGGTTCAACTGCTGCCAGCCCCAGACAAGGGCATCAGTAACGAGGCCCTTGCCACCCTCGACAAAGGCCCGCAGGGCCGGCACATCCCCGAGTCGGGCGCTGTCGGGGGCGAGGAACAGGACGTCAACGCCGGCCAGTTCATCAAGGCCCACGAGTTCCGCGTTCAGCCCGCGCTCCTTGAGAGCCGTAACCAGGCCCTCCCGTCTGAACACGCCTACAGTCGGCTCCGCAACGTCCCCCGCAGCCCATCGCGCCGCGTTGACGACCATCCTGCCTGTGTCGAACTTCGCCATCGTGTCCTGACCGAGGAACCCACCGTGCCCGAAGGCGACGACGCGCCCTTTGCCGTACCGAGTTGCCGCAACGACCGGCAGCTGGCCGCCCCTGTCGCTACCCACCACCACTCCAAAGGCCTCGTCGCCGAAGGGCGCGATCGGCCCCGGCAGCCCTGAGGACTCGATGGCCTTGACGCCGTCCAAGAGCGCTCGCACATCTGACTCGTCGGCCGACACCCAGTGCGACGATCCACAAATGACCATACCGACCGCGATGGCCGGCCACATGAACCGGTTGATTCTCATCATCCCCTGCCTGATTGTGGAAACTGTCCGGAGCGCCGATCACGACGCCATTGTGGAAACTGTCCGGAGCGCCGATCACGACGCCTCCTGATGGGCGCTCCGCGGACACCAAACGAGATATATAACACTATAACATATATTGACCCGGAAGCGCTCCCTGCACTGTGAAGCCCGGCGCTAGTCCCCTTCCTCGGCGAACATCCCGTTGATCATCGCCAGGGTCTCCTCCACCAACACCTGCCCGCCTTCAGGTCCGACTCGGTTGTCGGTGGCCTGGGCCCCGTAGCTTCTCGCATCGACCGCTCTTTGTGTCGGGAGGTAGGTCCCATCGCCGCCGGTACGTGTGCT
>JALGSS010000364.1 GCA_029821745.1 Candidatus Zipacnadia bacterium | reverse complement strand
GGATAGGTCGGGCTGAAGCCCTCGTAGTCCGGCCCCTCCGCCGGGCAATGGGACCAGCGGCACCCAGTCATGAATGTCTGTCGTTCCCCCCATTCCTCGCAGGAAGGGGGCCGGGGGGTAGGTGACGTTGGCCGTGTGCGGCCAGGGGACGCCAACGACCAGGCTCGTACTCCGGCCTCCGACGGCTGACGGCAACGGCCGCAGGCTGAAGACCTGCGGCTACGACGGCATACGGCCTTTCATCGCGCTTCGCGGACCACCCGACTTGCCGGCACTTTGGCCCTGCGTGTACGTGTGACATCCCTTCCGTCACTCGAACGCGCCGATTGCCGGCTCCCAACCCGTTGCGCGGACGACCTTCCACTTGCCGCGCTCCCTCGTAAGCTCAGCCAGGATATCCAGGCGGACGCGGCTTTGCGCCGCGGTGTCGTATCCCGCGGAGAACTCGGCTCGAACACGCGCCTGAGCCCGATCCCCGGAGACCTGTATCTGCGGCGGCTCGACGTGTACTCGGAAGGGCTCGGGGCCGCGGAAACCGCCGACCACCAGACGGTTGATCTCTTGTCTCGTGTGGGTGCCGTCGCTGTAGCGCACCGAGACGTACTTCATGACCCCGCCAACGTTCTTGTCCTCGATGGCCTGCTTGATGTCCAGGATGGTCTGGGTGATCTGTTCCTCGTCCGTGGCCGCCGGCGCGCGGGAGAACCAGTAGGCCGCGCCGATAACCAGAAGCACACCGGCCACCGCAAGAGCGATCCGACCCACCATGGCTGATCACTTCCTTCGGGGGGACATGACAGCTTGCTACTCAGGTAATCAATTGTGGAGGCCATCTGGTTCCATGAATCCGGAGAAGGGGAATGTTCGCGGTGGTCACCCAGAGGTAAGCTTGACCTTGTCCACCTAAAGGGCATACACTGCCCGCAAGGCGCACAATGCAGCAATGATGACCGGTAAGGGATCACAGCATGTTCCGCAATCGGCGAGCTGCGCTCGCACTTGCGCTGATGGCGCTCGTCGGCGGCTTGGCCCTCACGGCAGCGGGACAACTTGACGGTGTTGACAACGCGCTGTTAGCGCTTTGTTTCCGCCTGCGAGGCCCTGTGCCGCCAGCGCCCGAGATCAGCATCGTGTCCGTCGACCCGATGGCGTTACGGGGCAGGACGGACGCGCGTGCACTGCTGGAGTTTGAGGCCTACGCGGAGCTGCTCGAGAAGCTGCGCGATTCCGGGGCGAAGGTCATCGCCCTAGACATACCTCCTCTAACCACTCTCCCTCGTGACTACGCTGGTGACGAATGTTATGTGCGGCTGGTCGAGGCCGTGCGGGCGTGCGGGAATGTGGTGCTTCCGTGCGTTCTGGAGCCTCGCCGGACCGGCAGCCAGGAACCGACGGCCTCCCCACCCCTTGAATACTCGCTGGGGCCCGGTTCTCTGCGCGTCCCAGCGGGGCTCGCGGATGGAGTGCTGACCGGGCCGCCGCCGGACCTCGCCGCCGCCGCCGCCGGGGTCGGTCACATCAATGTGTACCCGGATTCTGATGGCGCGGTGCGATCACTGCCCCTGGCGACATGCGCCGGGAAGACTCTGTGGCCCTCACTCGCCCTCGAAGTTGCCCGCGTATATCAGTCGCTGCCTCCCGGGAGCGCCCGGCTGGCGGGAATGGGCTTGGCCCTGGGCGACACTCGCCTCGATGTGAGCCCCGATGCGGAGATGATGATCAACTTCGCGGGTGGGTACCGCCACTACCCCTACGTCCCACTGGCGGAAGTGTTGGCGGAGGATCCGTCAGCGCTGAAGCAGCGGTTCCAGGGCAAAGTGGTGCTCGTGGGGCCGACGAGCCACGTCACCTATTGGCGCACGCCAATCCACCCGGTCATGCCTGGCGTCGAGCTTGCGGCAAACGCCATCGGGAACATGATCCACGGGACGGAGTTGAGGCAACCCGGTCATTTGATCGGGGTGCTCGTGGCGCTGCTGGCGGCGCTCTTTCTTGGGCTGGCGGTGTCGGAGGCGGGCGCGATATGGGGCACTGTAGCCGGCCTCGCGGGGCTCATCGGCGCCTGTGTGATCGTTGTTGTCCTTTTCGCGGGTGGCGTGTGGCTCCCGATGGGGACGGCGTTGTTCACAATCGCCGTCGGCGGTCTTGTCCTGGTGATCAGGTCGGCGGCACGGGCTGATAGAGCCCGGGCCAAGGCGGAGGCGCGGTTTGACTCTCGCATTGAGGCCATCGCCGGCATCGGGACGGTCGTCGTATCGGCTACGCAGCGCACCAGGCTGCTCAATGAAATATTGCGGTGGGTCGAGCGTGAACTCAACGTGCCCGCCGTGTCGGTGCTGCTTATGGATGAGCGCGGGCACCAGTTGCGCTTCGAGGTGGCGTCGGGGGAGAAGGGCAACGCTGTGAAGGACTTCACCATCGCTATCGGGGAGGGTATCGTCGGCACGGTTGCGGCGACCGGCGAGCCACTGGTGGTGCAAGATGCCGCCAGCGATCCAAGACACTTGCGCCAGATATCCGAAGCGGTCGGCTTTCCAGTGGAGTCTGTCGTGGCCGTGCCGATCAAGCTTCGCGAGCAGGTCATCGGTGTCATCGAGGCGCTCAATAAGCAGGAGGGATCGTTCACGCCGGAGGATGTCTCTCTGCTCACCGTACTGGCCCAGCAGGCCGCGTTGTTCCTGGAGACCGCCAGCCTGTATTCCGACATGGAGCGTCGCGTGGCGGAAGCGACCGCAGATCTGCGGAAAGCGAACCAAGACATTGCGAGCCAGAAGGCGAAGCTTGAGACCCTTTTGGCGGAGATGGAATCAGGGGTCATCGCCACCGACCCGCGCGACAAGGTGGTGACGTGGAATCGGGCCGCTGAGCGACTGCTCGGGGTCACACAGACCGAAGCGCTGGGCAAGTCGGTCGTGGCGCTGATGGACAATCCCGATCTCGCCGCTCTCGTCTCGATTCCGCTGGAACGCGTGGATGGGCGATATGAGGATGAGATCGAGTTGCCGGTGGACGAGCGAGTGATGATCGTCAGAGCGTCCGTGACGTACGTGGGGGACGCCGAAGTTCACGGGAAGCTCATCCTGCTGATGGATATCACCCAGCTCAAAGAGCTGGACCGGATGAAGACGGACTTCCTGTCGTTCGTGTCCCATGAGTTGCAGAACCCGCTGGCGTCGATTCGCGGGTTCTCGCACCTTCTCTTGCAGAAGACGGATGACACCTCGCCCAACGCGCGGCTCATCCGGTTCCTCGATCAGCAGTCGACGCGGATGCAGTGGCTGGTCGAGGACTTCCTGGACATGTCGCGGATCGACTCCGGTGCGCCCCTGGCGATCCAGGCGCGGGAGATCGAGGATCTCTATCGGCTGGTCGAGCAGGTGGTCAACCTGCATTCCCTCACAACCCAGGATCACAGCTTCGTGATCAACATCGAGGAGGGCACCCCGCTGCCGTGGGGTGACCGACGCAAACTTGAGCAGACCCTTGTGAACCTAGTCGGGAACGCCGTAAAGTACTCTCCGGACGGCGGCGAGGTGCGCATCACTGTTGAGCCGCATGACGGCGACGTGCTATTCTCTGTGTACGACGAGGGCATGGGGATCAGAGACGAGGACATGCCGAACCTGTTCCAGCGTTTCCGCCGTGCGCCCGAAAGCAGGGAACGCGTGCAGGGCACGGGCATTGGCCTGTTCCTGTGCCGGTATCTCGTCCAGGCGCAGGGCGGGCAGATCTATGCAGAGCAGCGGGACAAGGGCACGGTTTTCCGGTTCACGCTGCCCGTTCAACCGCAAGAGGAAGTGGAGGGCGAGGCTGATGCGCCCACCAGTGCTGCTGAAACTCGGTGACGTGCTGGCGCTGAAGAAGCCGCACGCTTGCGGCGAGAACCGCTGGGAAGTCGTGCGTCTGGGAGCCGACATCCGACTGAAGTGCGGCAACTGCGGCCGGTTGGTGCTGATTCCACGGCCCAAGCTCGAGCGCCGCATCTGCGGCTTCCTTGAGCGTGGTGAAAGTCCGAAAGACAACGAATGAGCCCGACGCCCCGGCAGTTGCGAACATTGTCCGGCCCGTCGAGCATCTCCAACAGAAAGGTCAGATCGAATGCCTACAGTCGATTCCGTGCAAGTCATCAACGCACCGGTTGACGCGGTCTATGCCATCGCCCGTGATATCGAGCGTTTCCCGGAGTTCATGGAAGACGTCGAGTTCGTGGAGATCCTCGAGCAGACTGAGGATAAGCAGGTGAGCCGGTGGGGCAGCGTCATCAAGGAATTCAACCGGACCATTACGTGGACGGAAGCGGACTACTGGGATGACGTCGCGAAGACCTGCCGGTGGGAGCAGACCGAGGGCGACTTCAGCTCCTACGAGGGCACCTGGGAGTTCGCGGAGAACGACGAGGGAGCGACCGTGGCCAAGCTGTCGATTGACTACGAGTACAACGTTCCGCTGATCGGCGCGCTGATCCAGGGCCTTGTGTTGAAGAAGATGCAGGCGAACGTGGAGTCCATGCTCGCCGCGATCAAGGAGAAGGCGGAGGCCCAGGCGGGGTAGCACGACCGGACGCGACAAGGTTGTGTTGGAAAACCAATTACGCATGGCCGTGGGGTGTCACAGCGCGTCGTGACCGACGCGCTGCATGGGCCCCACGGGGCCTGTGAGACGCCTTGCACGGGGCCCCGTCGCACACGACGCGACACCCCGTGCCCATGATTGCAGTTCCTCAACACAACCCTTGTCGCGGCCCTGCGGGGATGGGACTCTGAACAACATGAACGCCGAGCAGTGCCTGCAAGGTACCCGCTCGGCGTTCGTCGTATCTGTAGACAGGCTGGCGGTCTATGCGCCCTGGATCGCCTTGAAGATCGCCTCGATCATGCGAAGCTGGGCAAGGCCGTCGTCGCTCGTGCAGATCGGCGCGGCCTTGCGGGCGACAGCATCCACCGCGTTCTGCGCCTGGTTGAGGAATGACCAACTGTACCGGGCATGGACGTCACAGACCTCCTGCCGGTCGCCCATGTAATAGACCTTGACGACTGCCGGCATGTTGACAAGCATCGGTGGAGGCAGGCTGATGTGCACCGATCCTCCCTCGAAGTAGATCGCCAACTCCTCGTCCCAACGGTGGTTCTCCGAGCACTTGCCCACCTCGATCGTGGCCGGTGTGCCCGCGAAGTCGAGGGCCGCGAACTTCGCCTCGTGACTCCAGTCGGCATAGGTGACCTCGAAGTCGGAGCCGAGGAAGAACCCGATGAGATCCATGTCGTGGCTGTGCACATGGTTGAAGAAGTAGTAGGGGCTCCAGGACCGCGCTTCCTCGGCGTTGAGCCATTCCGGGAAGTGGCCGTGCTCCTTCGTGCTCATGGGCTCGTCTGTCTTGATCACCGGGAAGAG
>JALGSS010000363.1 GCA_029821745.1 Candidatus Zipacnadia bacterium | reverse complement strand
GATGGATAGCTCCTTGGCGGTGAACTCGAACTTGTCCGCAGCCCCGCTCTGGACCACTGCGAGGGCCTGGATCGGCTTGGCTGCCGAACGCCAGTAGATGGTCCGGCCGGGGTCCCCAACAGCGCCCACCAGCCTGCCCTCATAGTCGCAGACGGCGATGTCTCCGTAGTGGATGCACTCGATCAACTCTCCACGCGTCACGTGTACCAACGGCTCCATCAGCGGATCTTCCTTCCCTAAGTTCTCGTTGAGTGTGTTGGTCACCGGCGGCGGGTTCTCCTCCCACACGACGCAAAGAAGCCGAGGGAGTGCTCCCTCGGCTTCGCTTCTTGCTGGAGGACAGCAGACTACTGCTCGACTGCTTCTGTTGGCCCGGCATCCTCGACGGCTTCGCTCGCTTCAGGCTCCGCTCCCGAAGAGGGCAACTGCTCGCTCCCCCAGGGAACGGTCAGGATCGCCGTAAGCTCCCCGCATCCCAGCGCACCGGGATGCCAAGGACCTTCGACAGGGCCCGCACCGGCACCATCAGTGTTCCCTGCGCCACTGCGGTAGGCTGCTCCAGCGCCCGCTCCACGCGGTCGAGATACATGTGGTCCTTCCCCAGGGGCAGCACAACCCAGCGCCCATCGGGCAGCACAGCCACCGCGCTATTGTGGGGCTGATCGTAGTACAGGACGGTCCCCAGAGCGGTGAAATAGTCGCGCCCGGCCATGTACAGGCTGCCCTTCCACATCACCGGGTCCGCAGTCTGGGGAATGGCGCGATCGCCGCAGGCGATGCAGATGCCCGCGGGGGCCGTGAGTTCCTCCGGCATCGCCACAGGCTCCTCCTGCGGTGCCGCATCCCAGGTCTCGTCCCAGTAGTCCCGCGAATCAAAACCTCCGGAGGGCTGGTTCCTGTCGTCCAGGCGCGGGGCGCCCCACAGACTGCGGTTGGGCTCAGCGTAGAAGTCCTTCCCGTGGGGGCGGTCATCGAGCCGTGGGCGGCTATCTGCCGGGCTCGTGCCCGGAGAGAAGAAGTCGCGCAGCTTGCCCCGGTCGTCGAGGCGGGGTCCTGCCTCGAACAGACTCCGGCGAGGCGGCGCGTAGAAGTCCGTTCCGTGAAAGCGGTCGTCGAGACGGTACTTGCGCTCTCGGCTTTCGCGCCGGGATTCACCCCAGCGGTACTTGATGTGGTCGCGATCATCCAGGCGGGACCCGCCGTAGATGCTGCGCCGGGGTTTCCGCCAGTAGTCCTTCAGCTTGCCTCGATCGTCCAGTCGTGGGGGGCCGTCGAAGATCGACCCGGCTACCGCCGGCGCGATCACTGAAGCCGCAAGCAATCCGATCACCAGTACACTCAGTGCCCGCATCATCCTCACTCACCTCTTGGGGCCCAACGGTCATGCGGCCCGCGTTCGCTCGTCAGTCAGGTCCCCCCCCCACGCTCACCGAAACAGCTCCACGAGCGCGTATGTGTCGATGTCGCGCAGCCGAATCGTCAGCGCTCCCTCGCCGACAGACGTGGCCGCCAGTCTCGCGCCATCAGCGTATAGCAACTGAGCCCTGCGCACTCCGACGGCCTGCAACTCCACCACATCCAGCTTCTTGTCCCCGCTGTTGACGACCAACAGTATCTCCCGCTGTCCACTCCGCAGCCGGCGGCAGAAGCTATCGCTGCGCGAGCCCCCCGGACGCACACGCGTCACGCACACCGGCCTCGGCGCGCCCGTGTCGTCAAGAAACCGGGTAACCAGAGCGCGCAACTCCGGGCCATCGAACTCGTTGCGCGGCAAGAACCATACTGTACCCTTTCCGTAAGAGACGCTCGTCAGATTGCCGGAGTTCGTGTCGAAACGCAGCGCCTCGGGGACGCTCGCCTCACCATACAGCATCCGCCATGGCTCGGGGCACAGGTACAGCATCCGGCCGCCCTCCCGCACGTAATCCAGCAGCGGCTCCAATGCGCTCCGCGAGCCGTCGGGCTCACAGTTCAGGAGTCCGTCGCAGAAGATGAGCCGGGGTGTGCGCGACGGATCGAGATTGTAGACGTCTTCCGGCGTCACGCTGGTGAAGCTCACGCCGTCCGAGTAGAAGATCCGCGCAATCGCGTCATGCAGCCCGATGCGCTTGCGTTCGGCATGGTACCCGAGCGCCTGGTTTGACACCGCCACCACGGGCGGCGCTTCACAGTGCGCGAAGAAGTCATTGAGCTCCTCAATGATGCCGTAGACTTCGGCGACCGACTCGTACGTGGGCTTGCGCTTGCGGTCGGCGGTCACGATTCCCCACGACTCGCTCGGCTTCTGCTCCTCCGGCTTCCCGTCGACGTACCACTCGTCGCTGTACGCGTACACGCAGAAGCCTGCCACCTGCGGGTGCAGGAATGAGTTCCACAGCATCTGCTTCGTGAGCCTGCCCGCGCGCTGTTCGCCCTGCACCAGGCTCTGGAACCCGCCCTCGGTGAGCAGCACAGGTCTGCCTTGCGCGGCGGCGATTAGGTCATTGATGAACCCGTTATACCGCGTCCAGTCCTTCACCCAGTGCCAGTACAGATTGTCCCCGCCGATGTCCAGGAACGAGAGCCGGGCATCCTCGGTGTACGGGTCCCAGTGGGTGCCCATGAGCTTCGCGTATGAGGTGAGCTTGTCCGGCGCGCCCCGCTTCAGGGCCTCGTGGGCCTCGCGCATGAACTGCTCGAAGGTGCGGTTGAGGAACAGCCACCACTCGTAGCGCGTCCGGTTGTTCTTGAGGGCCTCGACCGCGTCGAAGCTCTCGAACTCGGTTCCGCAGGCGGCGTTGAATTGGGCGATGTCACCAAACCGCTCTGCCAGCCACACTCTGAAGCGCGCTTGTGTCTCGGGCTCGAAGCCGGTGTACTGGTAGTTCTTGATCGCGGCATAATGCCCGACCGCCGAGTACTCGTTGCCGAGGAGGAAACACAGGGGGCCTTCGCAGTCCCGGAACTTCGCCGCGTGCTCCTCGACCCGCTTGGCGAACTTCTCTCGGGTCTCCGGGTCACTGAATGCCAAGCCCTTCGGGGAGCCGTCCGGGAACTGCGCCGGTGCCCCCTCGCGGCAGTGGATGGTCGGGATGGAGTAGAAGCCGTCGGCGAGGCGCCCGGTTACGCTCTCGGGTTTGCCGGCGCCCCAGTGCCGGAGCGTGTTGATGTGGGCTTCGCGCAGGAGTCGCCGGTCCAGGTCGCGCGTTTCCCTGGAGAGCCCCCAGTGCTCAGTGCTGTGCCACGGGGACCAGCCAACGCCGCGCACGACCACGAGCTTGCCGTCCTTGCCGGGGAGCCCGGCAGCGGAAGCCGACACGATGCCGATAGCGACGAGTGCGAGGACGAGGGTGCGCCTCAAGACTATGCCTCCTGTCGCGTGCGCGTTCGTGCTATGCGGCTACCTGCCCAGACGGCGGCTGCGACGCCGGCCCATGGAGAAGACCAGAACCCCGAGGAACATGACGAACCCCACGAAGATCGCGATGTTGGCTCCCGGAGTGCCTGGCAAGGCCTTGTCGCCGGTCGCGTAGTACACGAGGCCGCTGCCCACGGCACAGAAGCCGAGAAGCGCCGCGGTCCAGATGTAGAGCCACTGGAAGGCCGACGCCACGGCCTCGAGGTCGAATCCTACGGCGCCGCGCCTCTCGTCGACATCCACGCCATCCTCCAAGCGGGTCTCGAAGTGGGTGGCCAGATCGGTCAGGATGCGGTCGAGCTCGCCCTCAAGCTCCCCCTGACGGATCATGCTGATGAAGAAGGGCGAGAACACCTGCGGGTAGCGGCTGAACGCCATCGCCAGCGTCCGACCCATCTCGACGTCGTCGCGCACCTTCTCCAGGATCTCGCGCATCAGGGCCGAACCGGTTTGCTCGCGGAGCGCCTCGAAGATGTCGAGGATATTGACCTGAGCGTGCATCAGACTCGCGAACTGCCGGCAGAACTGCGCCATGTCGCTGTTATTGACCGGGCTTTCATGTTCGGGCATCGACAGCACCTCTCTTGTCGGCATTGCCAGTGCGCGGCACCCCACTGCTCAGCCACATTCTTCGCCCCGCGCATCGCCGGCTCCTTCGTCATGGCACGCGCAAGCGCACGCAAGCCCTCGAATCCACCGTCAGCACAGTGGGCGCGCGCCTACGACAGCATCCGCTCCCGCAACGCTCTCAAAGCCTCTTCCGTCTCTCTGTGATGGGGATTCACGGCGAGCTCAAGCTCCATCTCGGACATCGCCTTGGCGGTCTTCCGGCGCTTGAGGTAAATCACGGCGAGATTGTAGTGGACACCGGGTTGCTGAGGGTCGATCGCCAGGCCCTTGAGGAGAGCCTGTTCGGCGGCGTCGAGATGCCCCAGGGAGTTCTCGGCCGCCGCGAGGTTCAGGTACGCCCGGACCTCACCGGGCTTCAGATCAATGACGCGCTCGAACTTCTCAATCGCTTTCGAGTGCTGCCCGTTCAGGTGGAAAGTCACGCCGAGGTTATGCAATGCGGGGACGTAGTCGGGGCGCTCGTCCAGCACTTCGTTCAGGTGCTGGACCGCCGCCTCAAAGTCCTTCTTGCGCAGCGCCCGCAATCCGGCTCTGTATCTGGCCTTGAACGTCTTCGGTTCCCGCTTCTTGAACAGACGCATCAGGCAGTCCCCTCACACGCCGACTTTGACGGAGTATAGCAAAGCGCGAATCATCGCGTCAAACCAACGCTGAGCCGCGCAGAGGTCCCAGGGAGGCGACCGGGGAACCATTCGCTGTCGTCCCAGCGCCGCATCCTGGAGGCCCGCACATGCGCCGTCCGATGGCCGCCCTACTCGCCGCCCTGTTCATCGCCGCTTCATCCTGCATCGCCGTGGGGGCCGCGCCGGCATCCATGAACCTGCTCACCAACCCCGGTTTCGACTTCCACGCCTTCGAGAATCACCGCCTGGGCCGGGCCGTCAGCTACACATCCCACAATGTCGCCTTCTGGAATACCGATGCCTGGGGGGACATCACCGTCACGCGTGAATCCCGCGTGAACGCCGACATCCGACCGGCATTCAGCACCGGCAATCTGGTCTCGATCGCCCCCGGGAAACGCATCTGGCAGTTCTTCACGCTGCCCGAGGCCGGTCTCGCACACAGCGACCGGATCAGTCTCTTCGTCTACGGCAACCAGCCCGAGCCTTCCGCACTGCGCGCGTCGATCAAGCTCATGAAGCTCGACAGCGAGGACGGAAAGTGGTCACCGAAGGACTACGGGATGGGCGACGCCCGGACCTTCCCCCGTCATGCGCGAGGCGAGATGGTGGTCGCGAAGAGCTACGAAACCACCGCTGACGCCACCGGGACCATCGCGCTGACTTTCGAGGATGCCGAGATCGTCGGCCACTTCACGGAGGGTCGAGATTCCCACTCCGGCGACATCAACACCATCGGCATCCGCGTCGAGTTCGAGAATACCGCCGAGGAGGGCGACGTTTGGGTGTACTCTCCGTGCCTGAGCATCGGCCCGACAGCCACGCCCCGGTTGCCCGAGGCGAGAGAGAGGGTTCCCTACTACCGATACATCCCCCGCACGATCCAGAAGCTGTGGAAGGGCGAGCCCGTCCACATCATCCTGATGGGTTCCAGCATCGACCGGGGCAGCGCCAATCCGCCCATGTACCTGTATGATGAGGACCCTGAGTCCCCCACCTTCAAGCAGCCCCTGTCGGATCGCATCTTCGAGGCGGAGCGTGTCGGCCGGCCCGACCTCGATGGCTACATCGGTTGGTGGCAGCACTACTTCGACTACGCGGGGCGTCTGCGCCTGGAGCTCATGCGCAAGTTCGACCTGCCCGTCAGCAAGCTCTGCCTGAACTTCATGGCCTGCGACGGCTCCTGCGTCGGCGAGGCCCATTCCGGGTTGGCCGACTATTGCTCTCTGTC
>JALGSS010000362.1 GCA_029821745.1 Candidatus Zipacnadia bacterium | reverse complement strand
CTCAAGCACGACCGAGGCATGACCCAGGTGTATGTCGACGAGACCTGTGACATCGACCTTGCGGTGAAGGTGGTCCACAACGCGAAGGTCCAGCGCCCGGGCGTCTGCAATGCAGCCGAGAACCTGTTCATCCACCGCTCGAATACCGAAGCGGCAAAGGCGATTCTCATGGACCTGAAGGAGAGCGGCGTCGAGCTGCGCGGTTGTCCGCGCACGTGCAAGCTGATGGACGGCATCGTCACCGCGACGGACGAGGACTTCGACACGGAGTACCTCGACCTGATCATGTCCGTGAAGATGGTCGACTCGCTGGAGGAAGGCATTGCGCAGGTTGCGCAGCACACCAGCAATCTGACCGAGTGCATCATCAGCGACAACCAGGCCAATGCGGACAAGTTCCTGGCGCAGGTGGATTCGGCGACGGTCTACCACAATGTCTCGACGCGGTTCACCGACGGCGGGCAGTTCGGGCTCGGGGCCGAGATCGGCGTATCGACGGACCGGATCCACGCCCGAGGCCCGGTTGGCGTGAAGGAACTGACAATCTACAAGTATGTTGTGCGCGGTAGCGGCCAGTGTCGGGACGCATCGGACAAGTCGATGCAGACGGTGAGGGGTAAGGAGTAGAGTTGTGTTGACAAAGTGCGATCATGGGCACGACGCGACACCCCACGGCGATGGAGCCTTCGTTCTGCAGCCGTACCGTAGGGATGCGAGTTGGGTTGCGTTGAGAAAGCAATGACGCATGGCCGTGGGGTGTCACAGCGCGTCGTGACCGACGCGCTACATGGGCCCCACGGAGGCTCTGAGATGCCTTGCACGGGGCCCCGTCGCATCCCGCAGAGCGGGACGACACCCCGTGCCCATTGCTGCGATTCTCCAACACGACCTTTCTCGCGTCCGGCC
Source organism: Candidatus Zipacnadia bacterium (assembly GCA_029821745.1). GTDB lineage: Bacteria > Armatimonadota > Zipacnadia > Zipacnadales > JABUFB01 > JALGSS01. The sequence goes on along the minus strand of JALGSS010000362.1, from coordinate 4,549 downwards.
GTCGTTCTGTGCCATCAATCCGGCGCATGTCGCCTCGTCCGGTGACGCCGCCAACACTCCGTGCCTGCGAATGATATGAGCCAACGCGAAACGTTCAAAGACGCCAAGCGGATAGTGATCAAGATCGGGACCCGCGTCGTGACGGGCACGGGCCCCGGCCTTGATGACGACTTCATCGACAATCTCGCCCGACAGGTGGCGCGGCTGTGTGAGCGCGGCTGCCAGGTGGTGCTCGTGACCTCGGGCGCCGTGCATCTGGGACGCCGCGCGCTCAACTACCGGAAGAGCAACGAAGATATCAGCATGCGCCAGGCCGCTGCGGCCGTTGGACAGCCGGAGCTGATGCGCAGCTACATGGAGGCCTTCCGGGCGCATGGCCTGCTCACCGCGCAGATGCTGCTGACCCAGGACGACATGCAGGACCGCCACCGGTACGTTCACCTCAGCAACACGCTTGAGACGCTTCTCACGCGGCACGTGGTGCCGATTATCAACGAGAACGACTCGGTGTCGGTGGAGGGCGTGACCTTCGTCGAGAACGACATTCTGGCCGCAATGATCGCCGCGAAAGCCCGGGCCGACGTGCTGGTGTTCTTGTCGGATGAGGAGGGCCTTTTCACCTGCAACCCGCGCACGAACGATTCGGCGAAGCTGGTGCCGCAGGTGCTGCCGGAAGATGACGTCACCCGGTTCGCGGAAGGCGCCGGGGGGCCCGAGAGCCGTGGCGGGATGCTAAAGAAATGCGAAGCGGCGCGGATGGCGGCGGACTGCGGAATTCCTGCGGTCATGGTGGACGGCCGCATCCCGAATATGGTCCTGCAGGTGCTTGATGGCGACGCCGTCGGCACGGTTTTCATCAGCCGCGAATCACTGCCGGGCCGGAAGCTGTGGATTGCCACGGCTGCGCGGCCCAACGGCGTACTGGTCGTGGATGACGGGGCGCGGGCCGCGCTGCTGAGACCGGATGGAAGTAGCCTGCTGCCGATCGGCGTCACCGAGGTGCGCGGCGACTTCAGCGTTGGCGATCTCGTGCAGGTTCAGGACACCGGGGGCCGAGAGATCGCGCGGGGCATCGTGAACTACGGCTCCGCTGACGTTGACGCGATTAGGGGCCACCACACCCGCGAAATCCTGTCGTTGCTGGGGCACGTCGGCCACGTCGAGGTCATCCATCGTGACAACATGGTTGTGGCCACGAACGGCCGCCCCGGCAGTTGCTCGTAGTCTGTCTGTCGCGTCAGTCTCCGTGATCGGACGTGATCTGCATGTCGGCTGGGATGTCGCAGACACCTGGTGGGCCCCGCCTTCTCGTAGGGATTGCCAACCCCAACACGATGCCGCAACTCATGAAGCTCGCGGCATCGCTGGCCTTGTCCGCCAACTACCACGTAACCGCGGCCCACGTAATCACCGTGGCCCGGGGCGAGGAGTTGGACTTGCCTGATGACGCCCCCGCCCGGCGAGAGGCGGAGGAGCTGCTACGACAGGCGGCCCTGAGCGTCGCGGATATGGGTGTGGGAGTGGACACCTTCATCGAGGTCGCCCGCGAGGCCCACGACGGGCTCTTGTCTGCGGTGACTGTTGAGGGGGCCGATTTGCTCCTCGTGGGCTATGCTGATGAAATCCCCGGCGCTGACAAGGCGGAGCGCGCCTTCGACCGGGTCATGCACCGCGTCGCGCGTGGCGCGAAATGCGACTTGATCGTGGCGAAGTTCCGCTCGGACTCGTGCGACAGCGTTGTGGTGCCGGTCGCGTGTGACGTGAACACGCGCGTGTCCGCAGCGGTTGCCCGTGCGCTATCTGAGAACATGGGGGCGACGGTTCGGCTTGTCCACGTCGTCGAGCCTGGGGCCAACCCCAGCGAGTCCGAGTTGCTTGAGCGATGCATCATGCACAGCCACGGCCTTGAGAGAATTGGCACGTACGAGATGATCCGGACGCCGCGTCCGGCCGCCGCACTCACGGAGGAGGTCAACGACGCCGACGTCGCGATTATCGGTGCGGCCAAGCAGAGCGCTCTGGCGAGCGCGATCTTCGGCAGTCTCGCCGACCGGATCGCCGGCCGGGCTACCTCAACCGTGCTCGTCGTGCGTGCCCGACGGGACGCAGACTGACACTCGGTACCCCGGCGTGTCTCCGCGATTCGCGCCACGCGTGCTCTGCCTCCATCTGCTGAGGTCCTGACCGGAAAGAGGATGCTGCCATGTTGCGATGGGCGTTGTGCGCCTGCTGCTTGCTCGCCGTCTCTTCCGCCCTGCCGTATGGCCTCGAGGTGGGTGAGACGGGCGTTGCCTTCACGCCGAACGGGGCAGACGCGCCGCTTATCAAGAGTCTCCGGTACGCGGCCAAAGACGAGAAAGGCGTGGCCTTCGAGACCACCTCGGCGACGCTGACGGAGGGCGGCGAGATCACGTTTGCTCTCAGTGGTCCGGCAGCGGCTGAAGCGACGGTCAGCGCGAAGCTCACGCGCCTGCGTCGTGGATTTCGGCTTGATTGGTCCATCAAGTACACGGGCCCCGCCCGCGAGTGGAACGTCTGGAGCAGCGGCTTCTCCCACGAGTTTGGCGGCACGGTCCGCGATGCCCGCACCCAGCCCGTGACGAAGTGGGTGAAGCCCACGGGCGAGCATGAATGGGAAGTCCCCGGCGACACGCTCTACCCCGACACCGAGTGCCAGTTGCGCGAGGTCTTCTTCGATGATGCCGTCCTCGTGATGGTCGCCGACGCATATGATCCGGACTGGATATACGGAAACAACCTCAAGCGCACCCCCTTTGCGCGGTGCGTCCCTCCCAAGGAGAGGCCGTCCGAGAAGACGTACTCGATCACATATCTCGTGACGACTGCTGACGACCTCGCCCCGGCCTCTCTGGCGGCAGAGGCAGCGGGACGGCCCGGGGCGCTGAGTGTCGCGACCGACCGGGTGGGCAACCTGTTCGAGCCTGGTGAGCCGATCGCCTTCGAGTGTCGCGTCAGCAATTGCACCGACGAGCCCCAGGCACTCACCTACTCGCTGGTGGCTCACGACTACGCGGGCAAGGTGCTCCTGCAACAGACGGACACGGTTGAGCTGGACCCGGGCGCCGGGACCACGCTGAGACACTCTCTCGGTCCGCAACCGAGGGGGATCATCTTCCTGGACGCGAAGTTGTCATGGCCCGGCGGCGAGAAGATCAGCCGAACCACTCTCGGGATCTTGCCTGACCGCGAGCCCGGCGGCGTGCGCCCGGACTCTCCTTTCGGCATGGCCGCGATCATCGCCAACCCCGGGGCATACCCTGATCACTTCGACAAGCCCACGGTTCTCGGACAGATGCAGCGCATCGGCGTGCGGTGGATTCGCGGCGGTTGGTTCCCGCTGAAAAAAGACGTCACCGCTGAGGACGAGAAGCGTGTCCGAGAGACCGTCGACCTTCTGAATGCCCACGGAATCCTGCCCCACGTGCAGCTTGGGGCCGGCGTCCCGAAGCCCGAGGAATTGGACGCTTTCAAGCAGAAGGTCGCCACGTGCGTCGAGCGCTTCAAGTGGGTGTCCCCGTATATCGAGATCGGCAATGAACTCAACTACTCGGCGAAGCCGGCCGAGTATGTGACAGGGATGCTGCAGCCGATTCACGAGATCATGCGCGAGGTGCACCCCGAGGGCAAGGTGATGACGATGGGCTTCGGCGGAGTGGGCCAGAGTTGGCTCAACGGGTTCGTCGCGGCGGGCGGCATGGAGCTGTCCGACGTGCTCTCCGTCCACCCCGGGTGCCATCCGCGCGCGCCGGAGTTCTGGGAAGGCTGGCGTGGCTGGGTGTTCCGCCCGCAAATGCTCGACGCGTGCAAGGCGGCCCGGGAGCACGGTGTGAGGGAGGTCTGGATCACCGAGGCCTACGCTCCGACGGCCCCGAGCCGCAGCCAGGTGGACCTGCGCACATCGGCGGACTATCTCGTGCGAAACTACGTGTGCTCAATCGGCCTCGGCGTGCGGGTCAATGAGTGGTACCAGTTCCAGGACGGCGTCTGGTTCGGCCAGCGCCAGCGCCCGGGCGACATCGAGTACAACTTCGGCATCGTCTATGCAGACCTGACGCCGAAGCCGGCGTACATCGCCTACGCGACGATGACCCAGCAGCTTGAAGGGGCGCGCTATCAGGGGCGGATCGACCTGGGTGACGACGAGCTCTACGGAGTTCGGTTCCTGCGCGATGGGGAGCCCGTCGACGTGCTCTGGAGCTACCGAGAGAAGCACGAGACCGATCTGGGCTGGTGGCCGCCGGAGAAGTTCAAGGACGACTCGCGCAGACCAGGCGAACCGTGGCAGGAGCGCTGGTCTGAGCCCGTGAGCATTGAGTTCGCCGCGGGGGCACCGGTGACGATTACGGACATCATGGGCAATGCGCGGGAAGTTGCGCCCGAGAACGCCACGGTGACGCTGCAGCTCACCGGGTCGCCCGTGTACGTCCAGGGCCTCGAGCAGACGGGGTTGCTTCCGCGCTTCTGGCAGGATATTCCCTGATGGCCTGAGAAATGCTAAGCAGATGATCCAGCTACTCGCCCGAGTGCA
>JALGSS010000013.1 GCA_029821745.1 Candidatus Zipacnadia bacterium | reverse complement strand
CGGAGGGCAGAGCCTGACTGTTTCTCACACAGCGCTTGATCGACGCCGCACAGCCGCACATTGCTTGAACCCCTACGCAGCCACTGGCATCCCCCATTGCTCACACTCACTGGTCAGTAGTACCATGCCTTCTGGCTGCATCTCCAAGTCTTCACCCGCCATTTCCTCCCATATTGCCCTGTATTCCGCCTCATCACCCCATACTTCCATATCCACACTCGCCCGGATAGTGGTTCTGTATGACCTGGGAGTGGGGAGCCAACGATTTCGCGAATAGCGCAGGCCGCCCCTCGAACGAAGGGCGGCCCGTTTGAGTCTGTAGACACCCGTTCAGCGCCTCAGTAGCACCGTTCCCACTGCCTGGCAGCGGACGCCGGACGCGCCACTCGCCGTTACTCTCACCAGATACGTTCCCGCTGGCGACGCAAGGCCAGCCGCGTTTCGGCCGTCCCCGACAGCGACTGAATCCCGTCCTTCAGCTGACGGTCCGCCACGATCGTGCGCACCGCGCGGCCCGCGATGTTGAGCACCTCGCAGTTCACCGAAGCGTCCGCGGAGAGCGTGAAGATGACCTGGGCGCCGACTGGCCCCGGAACGCCTGGCTCGGCCCGATGCTGTCTATGGCCGCGGTCACCGCGGGGCGAACTTCTGGATGCGGTGGTTCTTGTAGTCGGCTACATACACGTTGCCGGAGGCATCGAACGCCACGCCGGAGGGTATCTTGAACTGCCCATCGCCGACGCCGTAAGAGCCCCACTTGGCGAGGAACGAACCGCCAGAGGCGAACTTCTGGATGCGGTGGTTGACCAAGTCGACTACGTACACGTTGCCGGAGGCATCGACCGCCACGCCGATGGGCTCGTTCAACTGCCCATCGCCGACGCCGTAAGAGCCCCACTTGGCGAGGAACGAACCGTCAGAGGCGAACTTCTGGATGCGGTGGTTGCGGAGTTCGGCTACGTACACGTTGCCGGAAGCATCGACTGCCACGCCCGTGGGGTGGTCGAACTGTCCGTCGCCGACGCCCCGCGAGCCCCACTTGGCGAGGAACGAACCGTCGGGGGCGAACTTCTGGATGCGGTTGTTCCAGCCGTCGGATACGTACACGTTGCCGGAGGCATCGAGCGCCACATTGTCGGGGTTGTTGAACTGCCCATCGCCGGAGCCCTCGGAGCCCCACTTGGTGACGAAGCTGTAGCCCTGCGCCTGGGCGGCCGTAGCCACCAGCGCCAACATGAGACACACGCACACTGCTCCGTACAGAACACCGTGCCGACTCATGCCGACCTCACCCCTCTGCGCCTCAGAGTCTCAAGCTCCCGGACATGCTCCCCCCGGTCCAGTGTTCTGGCCAGTCTCCGACACGTGCGCCTGATAGAACGCAACGAGGCCGAAGGCTGTGCGATGTCGCGGCCCATCACGCCGCCTTCGGCCTGGGCCTCTGCCCAGCCGGTGTCTCTGACCGCAGCGCAACTGCCCACATCCCGCTCCCACGCCTGTCCACTGGCCTCGCCGCCTCGCCCGCCCGCTCCACCCCAAAGTCCTGAGCGCCCTCCATATGAAGCTACGCCTCTTGCAGGCGTAAGTCCTCCGCAGCGACCTCAAGTTTGCCTCAAGCTTCGCGCCGGTCCGCGGGGCAAATCAGATCGCAGCGGCCAACTCCCTGCACTCCTCGCTGCTCATCCAGTTGCGGAGTTCGTACAGTAGGGGGAGCCATCGATATCGCGAATACTGCAGGCCGCCCCCAAACCAGGGGCGGCCTGTTTGCGTATGCGTTGTGCGCTGACTAAGATCCCCGCGGCAGGTCACGCTTCGCTCCGACCGCGCCACTTCAGTGAGTCAGGGTGCCAATGGCATGTGGAGAGCGACCCGTCGCCGGTAGCAGGATACCTGCCTCACAGGCTGAACTCTCTCACTGCAGGTGGTATCAAAGTGGGGGCAAGACCACATGTTGCCAGCGGGACCACACTCGGGAGAGACAGGCCCAGAAGATGCGGTCACTTGGCTTGAGTCATGGCTTGGTCCCTGGCCGCTGATAGACGGTCAGTTGGTTGCGGAGGGCAGTATCTCAAGCTGCATCGAGAGGCGGCTGCGGAGAGGAAGGGCGAGCAGAGCGAGAAGCGCACGAGTAGTCGTGGCCAAAGATAGCGCCACCCAAGGGGACAACAGGGCGCGTTGAGTGGCGGGTATTCCGTGGGGCGCGAGCCTCGCCCTGGAAGGCGCGAAGGCCCACGGCCCCAATCGCTGCGAGTTTTCGATAGGGACACCCGCTACTGCCTGGGTCCCACGTCAGTCACGCTGAACTCCCTGAACCCCAGCGACCTGGCGGGCGAGTCCTCGCGCAGGCGGTAGTCATCGTTCTCGACATCCACGAACAGGGGGTCGTCGATCAGCGAGTGCTTGTCCAGCCACGGCCCCTTCGCCCGCCATTCGCCCAGGGGGAGTCCGAGGAAGGTGACGGGCCTGCCGCTGAAGTCATAGTAGAGGTTGTAGTCAACGACCATCCGGTAGTTGGGCCACTTGGGCTCGACCCAGATACGGCCGTTGTCCCAGCAGCAGATGTTGTGCTCGACCACATTGGAGTTCATGTCCTCGCCTCGAGGCGCATCGCCGTAGCGCGTCCACTGCGCCTCGCCGTTGAGGGCGAAGATGTTGTTGCGGATGATGTCGCCCAGGCAGTCATAGTTGAAATGCAGGCCGTGGGCGTTGCGGTAGACCAGGTTGTCCTCCACGAGTATCCCGGTGCTCGACTGATCCAGGCCGATCCCGTATCCCTGGCAATGATGGATCACATTGTTGCGGATCACGGTGCCCGGCTGGATGCCGAGGGTGTAGACCGAGGAGTGAGAGCCCAGGGGGCCGCCGATGTGGTGGACGTGGTTGTGCTCGATGATGTTGTCTCGGGCGCGTTGGGGTGGGGAGTAGGACCACCGCCAGCCCACGGAGACGGCCCACTGCCATGGTCCGCTGATCTCGTTGTGGCTGACAGTGTTGTGGCCGCTACTGCCGATCCAGATTGCCGGCCCGCCGAAGTAGGTCTGTGCCCCGCCGGTCAGCACGTTGTCGGAGATGGTCGTGCGGCAGGTCTCGGCGGCATCGCTCTCGCGGTAGTCGGGCTCGCCGATCTTCATCCCGCCCGCGCCCAGGTCGTCGAGGCGATTGCCGATCAGCCGGTTGTCCTGGCAGGCTCGCTGCAGCTCGATGCCCCACGAGTCACAGTGGGCGATGTCGCACTGCTCGATGGCGCAGTGACGGGCGCCACGGGCCCAGATTGCCGCCGAGATGGGAAGTTCGGCCTGTGGATAGGCGAGGCCTTCGGGCGGCAGCGACCAGGCGCAGTGCGACAGCCGCAGGCCGCGGAGTGTCACGTAGTCCACGAACGTGCCGGCCTCTTCGTCTCCCTCGATCCTCACAAGCTGCTCGGTGACGGGGGCAAACACCTCGGCTCGGCCCATATCCTCATCGGGAAGGGGCTTGTAGCGCAGAACGCCCGAGCGTCGGTCGAGGTACCACTCCCCGGGCTCGGAGACGGTCTCGCCCACGTTTTCGACGTAGTAGCCCGTGGACCACGTGAGCGGCCGCCAACTCCCGCCGATGAACGTGACGGTGCGGTTCGCCTCGTCTATCTTCGCGATGCGCAGTCTCGCCTCGGTCCAGTGCTGGAGGACGACGACCTCGATGTCGTCAGCGTTGGCCCAGTCGGCCCGGATGTTGTCGGGGGCGAAGCGGAAGGCGCTCTTCGCGGGCTCGGCGCCGCCCGCCAGGGCGTACGTGCCCGTCTTCGGGAGGCGGGGGCGAGGCCGGCGGACCCCGTTGACCCAGAGCTGGCGGAAGGTCCACGCCCCGTCCCTCACCCGGGGCAACTCGACCTGCCAGACGCCGTCCTCGCCCGGCTGCCATCCGGTGATGCGCCGCCCGCCGCTGACCAGCGGGTGCTCGCCGGGATACGCCGCAATGAGGGTGGGACCCTCGGGGGTCCCGCTGTGGTCGTGGGTGAGCACGGCCGGCTCAGCCAGCGAGTGCGTGCCCCGGCGTAGAAGCACAGTCACAGGCCCCGAATGCCCGGAAGCACGGGCCTCACGGACGGCATCCAGAGCCCGGAGCAGCGTGGCGAACGGGCCATCGGTCGGTGGTTCGTCGTGGGCCGCCAGCGTGCCCGACCAGTTGTCGTTTCCCGAGGGCGAGACATACAGCGTGAGTCCGCCGTCGGCAGGAGCGCTGGCGACGCATAGGAGGACACAAAGCAGCAAGACCGGCAGCAACCGGAGGAGGGCCATGGCAATCACCGGTGGAATGGTTCGGGGCCGAGAGACGCATGTCCTGCAATGTGGCCGCCGGTAGACGGTCAGTCAATGGCGGAAGGCCAGTCCTTCCTGAAAACCCCATGCGGACGCCAACCGGTCGCGGAGACTTGGTAAGGTGCCCCCCGCAAGGTCGAGGCAACGCGCTTGCTTCGGCGTAAGGCGGGAGTCGGGGCGGAGGCTGGGGGCGGTGGCCTGGCATGGATGTCCTGCGGCTGATAGCAGGACATCCTGCCTCAAAGTGGTCTGACGCCCGTTTCTTGGCCAGCATGGATCGAGAGCATATGAGGGGGTATAGTGGTTCCGCCGGGGCTGATAGAGATGAGGCGTAAGCGTTGACCAGATCGGCAAGTCAGATCAGCGCCGCCAGTTCCCGACATTCCTCAGTGCCCATCCAGTTGCGAAGTTCGTGCAATAGGAGGAGCCCTGCCACTTGATCTGGTATCCCTGCCCACGGCGCCAGCACACGCCCGCGTCGCTCGGGTAGGTCACCACCGGCGCGGCCTCAATAGTGAAGTCGTCGAGGCTGAGGTCACCGTAGGAGCCCTCGGTGACCGCGATCCTGTAGTCATCCCCAGCCGCGACGGTCGGGGGCACCTTCCACCAGAACGATCCGTCGTCGGGTGTGCCACTCGTGATGGTCTCAACGCTGAGCATGTTCTTGTACAGCTTGATCTGCATGCTCTCGCTGGGGCCGTCGTACGTCCAGCGGATGTTGTAGGAGCCGCCTTGCCTCCAGGTCTCGCCCCCGTCGGGGTAAACGACCTCGAGCCAGAGGTTCAGTTTCCTTGTTGGTGCGGCCGCCGCTGTCGGAGGAGCGAAGAGCATCCCCGCAAGCTGCCCTCCGACTGCTTCGGCGACGAAGTTGACCATCTCATCGCCCGAGCCCATGACCACCGCGCGACGCGTCGGAGAGAACGTCCACCCGGCGGCGGCCGGTTCGACGAGATAGACTCCGCCCTCGATCGCGCCCGCCGCCTCATAGTATCCCGCAGTGTCAGTCAGGACCGAGGCGAGATTGTCGCCGAAGTCGATCGTCACACCGGCGACCGGCTTGCCCGTATTCGTCGTGACAGTCCCAAGGATCGAGTAGCTGTCCTCAGCAAACGCGCCTCCTACAATCAGCAGGCACGCCGCCACGCAGAGAGACCATCGAATGGATCGTTTCCTCATCATTCTTCCTCCCTCTTGTCCGCGGGTCCCATCTTGAAATATCTGTCTGAGAAGTCGGCTTGGTGAGGTCCGCTCAGTCCACGCACGCGGATGCGCCACTCCTCGCCGGCTGTCCCGCTGATATGCCAGTCGTAGCTCCCGTCATTGGGGGTGCTGTCGGCAATCACATGATCCAGGGACCCGCCATCCCACAGTTCGATGCGCACCGAGGTCGCTCCGAAATCACTCCACCGGATCTCATAGTTGGGACCATGCAGCCACTCGGGGCCGTTGGGGTTCAGCACGACGGGCCTGGCGTTGATGCGGAAGTACTGGTTCGACTGGTCACTGACGGTTGGGTCTGACGCGTCCGTAACGCGAATCTTGAACCCGATCCCGGCGGTGAAATGCGTCCTAGGGTGGACCTTCCACCAGAACATACCGTCGTTGGCTGCGTGCCAGGTGATGGTCCTCTTGAGAGCTCCCCACTGCAGAAGCTCGATCTTGACCTCATCGCCCTCGAAGCCCTGCCATTGGATCGGGACGGACTCCCCGTAGGCCCATTGCACGCCCAACTGGGTCGGGTACGTGACCATCGGTGCACGGGCAATCGTGAAGTTGTGGTCGGAGACGTCCTGCTGGGCGGGACCTGACGTGGCGGTCACGCGGACGCGGTAGTTCGTGCCGGGCGTCTGGAACATCGGGGCCCAGAACCACTGGTACAGACCGGTGTTGGGGGTGGAATCGACGATCACGCGGTCAAGCGCCCAGCCCTTGAGCAGCTCGATCTTGACGTTGGTCGAAGTGAACCCATGCCAGGTGATGCCATACGGCGATCCCGCATTCCAGGTTATCCCGTTTGCGGTCGGATATGTGACGGCGGGCACCCGGCGTATCTCAAAGTCGTTGTTAGACTTGTCGCTCTGCGCCGCACACCCGACGGCGCGCACCCGAATCTGGAACGCGCTGCCCGTATCCAGGTCATATGGTACCTGCCAGGAAAAGCTGCCGTCGTTGGCCGTGGTCGCGGAGATGGTGCGGTCAAGGAGGTTGCACCGTATGAGGTCAATCTTCACTTGATCGGCGACGAACTGTCGCCATGTGATCGTGTAACTCCCGCCGACATCCCACACTATTCCCGGCTCGGTGGGGTAGGTCACGCGCGGGTTGTTGACGATCGTGAACGGGCGGTCGGACGCATCGGAGACGCTGGTATCGCTGCGTGCGGTGACCTTGATCTTGTAGTTGTCGTCGGTGGTCTGGTCGTCGGGCACGGTCCACCAGAAGCTCCCGTCATTGGGGGTGGACCACGCGACGCCTCTGGAGAGAAGTGAGCCGCGGTAGAGTTGAAGCTTGACGTTTGCGCCGGGGAACCCCTGCCACTTGATCTGGTATCCCTGCCCCCGACGCCAGCAGATGCCGTCATCGTTGGGGTAGGTCACCAGTGGCGCGGCCTCGACGGTGAACTGTCCACCAGTCCCGGCATGGAAGAGGGTGTCGGCGATCCGTATGGAGTAGTCAGTTCCGGCCTGGACCGAACCGGGGACCTTCCACCAGAACGAGCCGTCGTTGGGCGTGCCATTCGCGACGACAGTATGGTTGACCCCGTTCTTTTGCAGGCGGATGCTCATCGGGCTGCTTGCAGGTATGGACGTGTGCGACCAGCGAATATTGTACGATTGGCCCTGCGTCCAGGTTTCTCCTCCGGCGGGGTACGTGACAGAGGGGATTAACGGGTTGTATTTGGCCTCCGCGGACGACGCTGTAGGCGGGGCGAACAGCATCCCTGCGAACTGCCCGCCGACTGGTTCCGCGCTGAAGTTCACTTGCTCGTCACCCGAGCCCATCACCACCGCGCGACGCGTCGGAGAGAACGTCCACCCAGCGGCGGCCGGTTCGACGAGATAGACTCCGCCCTCGACCGCGCCCGCCGCCTCATAGTATCCCGCAGTGTCAGTCAGGACCGAGGCGAGATTGTCGCCGAAGTCGATCGTCACACCGGCGAGTGCTTTACCGGTATCGGTCGTGACCGTCCCGAGGATCGAGTGATTGTCGTCCGCAAGTCCACCGCCTGCGATCAGCAGACAGGCCGTTACGCAGATGAACCACCGGATGCCCTGTTCCATGCTCATCACCTTTCCTTGCTCAGTCACTTGGGACCCATGGTGAAATACTGGTCCGAGAAGTCAGCCACGAACGGTCCGCTCAGGGAACTCACGCGGATGCGGTATTGATCGCCGGCTGCCCCGCTGATGGTCCAGTCGTAGCTCCCGTCATTGGGGGTACTCGCCTGGATGACATGGTCAAAGCTCGCGCCATCCCACAGCTCGATGCGCACCGACGCGCCCTCGAAGCCACTCCATCGAATCTCGTCGACAGGGCCGTGCAGCCACTCGTTGGTGTTGGGTCTGACCACGATGGGCTTGGGGTTGATCCTGAAGTACTGGTTCGACTCGTCATCCACGGTGAGCGCGGGTTGCGCGATCACCCGTACTTTGAACCCCCCGCCGCTCTCCATGCCATCTGGGAAGGCCTTCCACCAGAATGAACCGTCGTTGGTCGCGCCATACGCGATGACTTTCTTGACCACGCCCCACTGTCGCAGCTCGATCCTGACGGCGCTGCCCTCGAAGCCTTGCCACCTGATCTGCACCGAGTCCCCGTGGTCCCATTCGATGCCGAGCGAGGTCGGGTACGTGACCAACGGCACGCAGGCAATCGAGAAGTTACGGTCTGACACGTCTTGCTGGCTGGCACCCGACGTGGCGGTGATGCGGATTCTATAGTCAGCCCCCGGCTTCTGGCCAACCGGGACCCACCACTTGAAGCTCTGGTCGTTGATAGTTGAATTTGAGATCACCCGGTCGAGTGCCCAGCCCTTGAGCAGTTCTATCTTGACATTAGACGCGGCGAAGCCGTGCCAGGTGATGACGTACGGCGAGCCCAAGTTCCAGGTGATACCATTGCCGGTCGGGTAGGTGACTGCAGGCGCTTTCTCGATGTCGAACCAGTTGTTCGACTTGTCGCTCTGCGCCGGACAGCCGACGGCGGTCACACGAATCTTATACACGGAGCCACCAGTTCCTTGGAGGTCGTAGGGTACCTGCCAGTGGAAGCTGCCGTCGTTGGTCGTGCCCTGGGTGACTACGCGGCTCAGCGTGGTGCCTGCGATAAGATCAATCTTCACCTGGTCGGCGACGAACTGCCGCCAGGTGATAGTGTAGCTGCCGCCAATCTCCCACTCTACGCCAGGTTCGGTCGGGTAGGTCACGCGCGGGTTGTTCACGATCGCGAACGGCTTGTCGGACTTGTCGCTAATCGCGGAGTTATTCCGCGCAGTGATTTTGATCCTGTAGTTGTCGGCGGTGCGCTGATCGCCAGGCACACTCCACCAGAAGCTCCCGTCATTGGGAGTGGACCAGGCGATGCCTCTGGAGAGAAGTGAGCCGCGGTAGAGTTGGATCTTGACGTTCGCGCCAGGGAAGCCCTGCCACTTGATCTGGTACCCTTGTCCACGGCGCCAGCACACGCCCGCGTTAGTCGGGTAGGTCACCAGCGGCGTGGCCTCGACGGTGAACTCTCCGCTCGTATCAGCGTAGGAGCCTTGGTCAATCACGTACACCGCGTAGTCACTTGCGGGCTCGACCGTGGCGGGGACCTTCCACCAGAACGAGCCGTCGTTGGGTGTGCCACTCGTGATAGTCGCACAGGTAATTCCGCCCTTGCTCAGGCGTATCCGCATCGGGGGGTGGTTTCCCTCATACGTCCAGCGGATGTTGTAGGATCCGCCCTGCTTCCAGGTCTCTCCTCCGACGGGGTAAAGGAGGTCCGGGAAAACCCCGTCTTTGGCGTGCGCCGACGCTGCTGTTGGAGGGGCGAACAACAGCCCTGCGAGCTGCCCGCCGACCGGTTCCGCGACGAAGTTCACTTGCTCGTCGCCAGAACCCATCACCACCGCGCGACGCGCTGGAGCGAACGTCCACCCGGCGGCGGCCGGTTCGAGGAGGTAGACGTCGCCCTCGACGGCCCCCTCGGACTCATAGTAGCCGGCATCGTCAGTCAGGACCGACGCGAGCTTGTCGCCGAAGTCCACAGTCACGCCTTCGAGTGGTTTACCGTCCGTGGTGATACGTCCGAGGATCGAGTGGGTCGTGTCTGCTCCTGCCGCGAGTGTTGCGAGGATCGCCGTGACCAGCAAACATCCGAGTAACCAGCGCCTGCCCATCATTTTCCGTCACCTCTCACATCCTCCAGGTCGCCTGCACGAATATGACGCCACACGTCCGCCGCAGAACGCGTGGATGCATAGTCTCCCGTCCAGTTCTTCGACGTCCGGCCTCACATGCCTGCTTCAATTCTACTCGTTGTGGCACTCGCGGACACCTGTGGTCTGTTCGTTTCCGGGCCCCGAATGGTAACATCGGTGAGCGTCCGGGTGTATTGCCCCCCCGATCCCCCCCCACTTGTGATTTCGGGGAGCGGCAGTGGAAGGGGGCGTCTTAGTGCGTCGGTCTCACGGCGATGAAGGCGCAGTGACAGGGGCAACTCCGCCCAGCAACAGGAGGCCAGTGGTGGTGTGCTTTCTCCGATTATCCTGTGGGCTACGAGGGTTCCGGTGGGCACTTGGGCCAGACTACCCTCCGGCAGGTAGCATCTTCCGGGCACGGGACAATCGCTGCTTTGCTTCGGCACGCTTCCGCTCCTTGATGTGCTCCGGTAGTGCAGCGAACTCAGCCTTCATTCTTCGACTGCGCAACTCACCCCCGTGCTCCCTCCTCGTGAGGCCCCCGTACGGAAGGGCCAACACCGTGGGCACCCCTGCCGCGCGAGCCTCTGCAACGATGCGCAGATGAGTGGACTTCCCGGCGTGGCACACCTCCTCACCCTCCTGCACTGGGCCTCGCTCGCCATAGGACGGATCGAGCGGGCAGTCGGGCGCATTGCATGGGTCCCAGTGCCTACATCTCTTCATGATGGCGCCCTCAGACTCAATGGCTGACTGGCGTTCCTTGCTGGTCCTCATGTTGGGTCACCTCCGCGTAGTGGCGTAGGTGTGGCTCTGGAGTACCTGCGCGGCTATCTACGCCACACCTACTGAGCTAACAGCGTGTGCGCGCGCGAAGTAATATGTTGTGGGCGGGGGGTTGCATAGCCTCTCAGTCGGCCCCAACGTCCTCAAGCAACGCATGCACGGCGTCCAGCACTTCCTGCCAGGTCTGAGGCTGGAGGCAGAGACCCTTCTTGGTGGGCTTGTGGACTCCCGGCTCGGCTTCGTACCACACCCGAGCGTCCACCACATCTCTGCCCCTGTAATTGTTGGCCTCGATGCGCACAATCTCCGTCTCGTTCTACTTGATGTCGGTCGCTTCACTCACGTGTACCACGCCTTTCCATGTGCGGCTGTATGAACGTGTGGTGTGGAATGGTGCTGCTGTGGTGCTGCCACCAGTCAAGCCAGGGGGTGTTTGGTCTGTGAGTGTCAGGAGAGGGCGGCGCTATACAGCAGCCGCGAGTTCCCGACACTCCTCACTGGACATCCAGTTGCGTAGTTCGTCCAACTGGGGAGCCATCAGATCAGCGAATACTGCGGGCCGCCCCTGTGTTGAGGGGCGGCCTGTTTGCTTGTCCACTACTGCGTTCGCGGACAAGTACCTCCGCCGCGGCCCCTCTCTTCTCCGACCGCGCCACTTCAGTGAGTCAGGGCGCCAATGGCATGTGAAGAGCGACTCGTCGCCAGTAGCAGGATACCTGCCTCACAGGCCGAACTCTCTCACTGCAGGTGGCATCAAGACGGGGGCAAGACCATGTTGGCTACGAAGCCAGTAGTGTCTTATTAAGTTCGTGTAGGGGGAAGGTTCTCGGGCGCATTCCAAGAATGGTACTGCGATCAGACAGGAACCGTTCATGGAGGTGCGCCCGAGATGGCCAAGTTCGCCAGAAGCCGCAGGCCGTCCTTCCGCACGTTGTTGTCAGCAATCTGCAAGCGTTGTCGTCCGGCGTTGCGGCGTGGCGTGAAAGCCAGCAATGCCGACCACTATGCCAAGCGCTACATGAGCGCGGACTTCGCATTGGCGTTGGTTGTACACTTCCTGAAAAGCACGCCCAGTCTGCGAGCCCTGCAGATTGCCTTCAGTCGCAGCGGCCGGTTGACCGACGAGATCAAGTTGGGCGGCATCTCCAACGCCCAGTTGGCGCAATTGCCGCACCATCGCCCCGCCGCCCTGTGGGGGCCGTTGCTGGCCGAGCTGCTGGCGCTGTTGGCACGCGAGGATAGGCCATCGGAGCTGCGTGTGCTCGACAGCACCTTCTTCAAGCTGGGCACGCGCCTCATGTCGCGGCGCTGGCAGCGGCACTTCGCGCCGGAGGCCGCGGGGATCAAGCTCACTGCTGTGATCGACCCGGCCGGGCACGTGCCGCTCGCCTGGAAGATCAGCGCCGGCGGTGGCTCCGACGCCGCCGAAGGGCCGGCAGTTTTGCCCGACGAGGACATCTGTGGCCAGATATACGTGTTCGACCGCGGCTTTCGCAACTACGCTTTCTATCAGCAATTGATCGACCGCGGTGCGGACTTGCTCACGCGCGCGTCGGCCAACATGCACTATGAAGTGACCCGTTGCCGGGACCTGGACCCGGCGCAGCCGCAGATCGTGTGCGACCAGGAAGTCATGCTGGGCTCGGCCAACGGGCGCAACCGCATGAAGAGTCGGCTGCGTCGGATCGTGCTTGACGACGGCAAAGGCCGCGTGGTTTTTCTCAGTTCGATCTTCGACCTGTCGGCGGTCGAGCTGTGTGAGCTGTATCGCCAACGCTGGCAGATCGAGGTGTTCTTTCGCTGGCTCAAGCGCCAGATCGGCTGCTTGAGGCCGCTGGGCTACAGCCCGCAGGCGGCCGAACACACGATACTTGCGGCGCTGGTGGCGTACCTGCTGGTGCGGTTGTTGGAGCTGGCTTCGCGCTCGAGGGCTGACCGGCCCACGGGCATCGCTGCCATCATCCACCGCCTGCGAGCGGACCTGGACCAGCCGCCAGAAACAATCCACCTACAGGTGCTCAGACTTTAACAAGACACTACTGCTACGAAGCCCGAACAACCTGACGTCAGGAATACCACGGGGGTGTGGCCTTGAGGACAATGATTGTGTGCGCATTGGTGGCTACTTTCGCGGTGGTCGCCGCCGCTGACCCGCTCATCTCCGTCACCGCAATCGGCGTTCCCACCGGCGAGAACCTCATCGTCAATCCCAGCTTTGAGCGCGGTGCCGGGGAGTGGCCCGACGCTTGGTCATGGACCAGCAACCAGCCGACCGGCGTCGTCCGCGTGTGGTCGGACCGGGCTCTAACGGGTAAGCGCTCAGCGGGAGTGCTCAACACCACGTCAGCAGGCTCCGGCTACTGGCTCCAGAAGATACCCGTGCAGGCCAACACGGTGTATCTACTCACCGCCCGCGCCCTCATCGACGACGGGAAGGTCCTCGTGCGAGCGCTGGGTCAGGATGCCGCGGGGGCGAGCGTAGGTTTCGACAAGCGCGCCTATGATCAGCGACGGGCAAGCCATCCGCTGGTGCCCGGCTTCTGGAAGCGTGAATGGGTGCAGGAGATGACCCGCGACGAATGGGCGCCGGTCGACCTCATCTTCGACACCTCCGTTGATCGCGCCCCGGATTCGGTCGTCATCCACCTGGGGTCGTATTTCACTGAGGGTAAGTGCTGGTTCGACGACACCTATCTCGGCCCGGGCGCACTCACGCTGGCCTACGCGGTTAGCCAGGCTCCGTTGTCACGAGTGCGGGTGCTGGATGCGGCGGGAGCGGTGTTGGCCGACTCAGGTCCGCTGCCTGCCGGTACGGTCGAGTATGAGGGCAACGTGGCCGGTCTACCACTTGTCGGGTTCCACTGCGTCGAGTCCGCCGCTCCAGACGGCGCTGTCACCAGGCAGTGGTATCCGTCAGCTCCGGAGGGGGAGCAATGAGCATGCGAGCGATGATCGCAGTACTTCTCGCCATGACGGTGGCGACCGGCGCATTCGCTGAGGTCGAACAGACTGCAAGCGGTCTGCGAGCAACCTGCTCAGGGCTGGCGCTTGAGATCGCAAGCCCGGGCGCCAGAGGAGCAACGTGTGCACTCCGGGGCCAGACCGTCAGCGCACCGGTGATCATCGAGATCACCGATGGCCGGACAGGTGAAACGCTCCCCGTCCCCGATCTGATGCCCGTGATGGTGAACGCAAATATGGGGAGTTGTTCGTGGACCGCCGAGGGCTTGGAGGGCACTATCGAGCTTAGCAGCGGGCCAGACAGCGTTCTCTGGCACCTGTCGATAGAGAACACCGGCGACCAACAGCGGTGGCTCGAGGTGACGGTCGCGCTCCCGGCGCCGCTGAAAGCCCCGTGGGCAGCCTGGGACGGCCTGAACGAGACGGCGGCTGTCAACCAGCCCATCGTGCGCCAGGGCATCGGATCAGCTTTCCCGATGGTCTGCGCATATGACGGCGAACGGGGTGTGGCGCTGGCGCTGCAGCCGCAGGTCTTGCTCAGCGACATGACCGTCGGCAGTGACCCGGGGCGGACCACCCACGCCGTGTATCTGTCCGCGAAGATGGTAGTCGACCCCGGTGACACCGAAGCCATCGACCTCGTCGCATTCGCATTCACGCCCGATTTCGGCTGGCGCAACGCGCTGGCCACCTACTATCGGCTCTACTCGGCGTGTTTCGCGCCCACCGAGGGCATCAGCGATCACATCTACCTTACGGGCGGATACACACGTGCGGGCGCCTCGCGGCTGGCTTGGGAGGAGTGCCGGCGCTTCGGCTTCGGCTGGGACTGGGGCTACGCGCCGTACCGCTTTACCGGCGATTGGTACGCACACGAGGAATACTGGGACGGGGAGTATGGCGACCTCGCCGAATACCATGCCCAGATGCGGGAACGCTACGCTACCACCAACCGTACGGCGGCCGGCCTGAGCTACGTCAACCTGCAGTTCATCGAGATCAATCTCGCACAAGAGCACTTTCCGGACGCCCTCCGCACCGACGCGCGCGGCGAGGTCCTCACCCGAACCGGCGACCATATCAAGCGTGACGAGCAGGTTACAGGCGCGTTCTACGGGGGAAACTCGATCGCCGAGCACAGTCTCCGCTGCTTGACCGAGTTAGCCGAGGAACGCGGCGTGGCGGGCATCGCCTTCGACAACGCCATGGGCACCGGCATGCGTCACGGCCCGGGCCCGGCCAACTCACCCGGCCGCTCATACCAGCGCGGTCCGGACGCGGTCTGGTGTGCGGAGGGAATCCCGGCCGCTCTGCATATGGACCACACTCATACCCTCAGCAATGGCCAACACAAGCTGATGGTCTTCGCCAACGGCCCGGCCTGCTACCTGACATGCTTCCGCACCGATGGCGCTATGCATGAGGCCGAGCCCTACTACGGTATCAAGCGCGTGGACGCCATGCGTGTCATGCTGGGCCGCAAGCCCATCGTCTGCTGGGAGGACCATCCAGAGCGGCATCTCAAGTGGGAGCGGATGAGTCCGGAAGATCTGCGCGAAGCCATCCGGGCCAGCTACGACTACTGGGTCATGACCTGCCTGCACAAGGCTCTGCTTCCGTCAGCGCATCGTCTGCGCGGCAACCGCGTGCTGCAGCGGCACCTGCCGCAGATGCTGGCCGTGGTGCGTGCGGGCTGGCAGCCGGTACCCGCGATACGCTGCGCCCAGGATCTGTGGCTCGCGCGCTTTGGCGAAGGCACCGAGACCATCCTGACCGCAGGCAATGCCACCGGCCAGAACCTGAACGCGTCTCTCGAGGTCATCAACGCGTACCTGGGCAAGGGGCCATACGCGTTCGCGCCCATGGACGGTGGCTTACTTGAGAGCCATATCCTTGATGGGCGAACGCTGGTCAGCCTGCCCATCGCTCACCGCACAACCGCAGTTTTACGCGCGGCTCTCGCCCTCGAGGGCCTGTCGGAGGCAGTGGTCACCTGCGAGGGCCTGCCCGAAGACCCGGACGCTCCGGTGACCATCCGTTGGCGACTGCATGTGCCCGGAGGCGCAAGCGACCTGACGATGCGTCACTGGGTCCCCGAAGGCGCGACGGTGAGCGCCGTGCGCGTGGCCGGCCAGACGGTTCGTTTCGGGCAGACCGGCGCTGCTCTCACGATGACCGCAGACCTGCCAGCGAGAGCGGCCACGCTGGAGATTGACATAACCCCGCACGTGATGGTGTTGGACCGCGAGGCACTGCTCGGCTTCCCGTTCCTGGCCAATGATCGGCCAGCCTGCCAGATCGTCCACGCGGACGACGCCGATGAAGACACTCTATTCGCTGCGGAGCGCATCGCCGCATTCTTCGAGTACTGGACTGCTGCGCAGGTCAAGCCCGGCGCCACTGCCTCGACGCTGGCGAACGTCGAGGGCAGGGCTCTCATCCCCGTGTTCCCCGCCGCGTCTGCGGACCCCGAAACTCCCATGGTGGTTGTCGGCAGGTATGGGGCGGGGTTGTGCGCGCCATCGGGCGCTGCCGATGGTGCCGGGCGGGTGAGAGTGCGCGCTGGACAGCCGCCGGTGCTCGAGGTCTCCGGCCGTGATGCCGCCGCCATCAACGATGCTGCAGTTGCCCTGCTGAACCTGCTTGACGAGAAATACCAGTACCGAGGTGTGATGGTGAGCCGACATCCGCTGTTCGAGCGCGCGGGCCTCGTAGGCAAGCTGTTCGAGTAGCGACGCTCCTCAAGCCAGTTGGCCGCATCTTCCGGGCTTGGTTCTCCCGGGCACGGTCCGGTCTATGGCTTCAGCAGCAGGCGGCCTGCATTCCAGACCTCCCAGTTGGAGCCTTGCGTCCCGACCCACGCCGCCCAGTCGGCCAGCACCCGTCGCGAGCGCGGCCATGACTCATCGACGGGCGTCCCCCTCTTCTCCACGCCGATGTTGAGGCAACACGCCTCGGTCTTCTGTGGATCGAGGAACACCGACGCGAACGGGATGCGCCACTCCGCGCTCCAGTGCGAGACATCGACCACGCGAGCGGCGTAGCTGACCGTCCGCTTCAGCTTCTCGGCGGGCTCGCGGGGCAGGCCCGCCATCTGCAGGCTGTCGAAGGCGCCCTGGAAATCGCCCTGTCCTTCCCGAGAGCCCCATCCGCACGCCAGCCGGTCGTGGAGGCGGGATAGGCCGCCCGGTCAGCGCGAGGCAACGCGCTTGTTTCGGCGTGCGGCCGGGGTCTCGGCGTGTGTTGGTCTCTGGTGTGTCGACATCCTCCTACCTAATCTCGCCACCACCATCGCCCCTATCATCCCCTCATGCCTGCCGATAGCCCTTCGCCCCATTCCCTCCCAGAACGCCCATACAAGCCCCTCAAAACCCCATGACTCCACATCCACATTCGCCAATATAGTGGTTCTCCACGACCTTGGGGTGGGGAGCCATCAGATCAGCGAATACTGCGGGCCGCCCCTGTGTTGAAGGGCGGCCTGTCTGGTGTGCGATCAGGCGACAGAAGTACTCCGGCACAACCGGCAGGCTTCCGCCATCTCCGCGTTGAACTTCCCCACTGCAGGTGGCACCAAAACGGGGGCAAAACCACGCGATGCAGATACCACATGAAGACTGGTATCGTTTGTGGGGGCAGGTCACGATTGCGTCCAGGTGCCCCAAGTACTAACATAACACCTGGACCGATTATTGGGGGGCAGTACATCTTCGGAGGTGGCAGCCATGCGCTGGATCTGCATCGGCCTGACGACGTACCTCGCCCTATCCCCGGCTTGCCCACAGAGCACTATCACCAAGACGTCCCTGTGGGTAGATGATCGCATGCAGCAGGTCCTCGTGAATGGGGATCTGGAGCAGGTTGGGGCCAAGGGCTTCCCGGGCTGGGGAGGCTCTCAACAGGGGTATGAGGTCGACCGCCAGGGAGGACACCGCGGCTGGTGCAGCGCGCGTTGCCGCAATACATCAACCGACGACCGGCGCGGTCTGAGACAAGCGTTTGACCTCAACCAGCACGTCGCCGCTCCCATCGTCGCCGTGGGCTGGAGCCGGTCCGAGAACGTGACCAAGGGGCATCCCAAGGACTACTCTCTGTACATGGAGGGCACGCACACGGACGGTACGCGAGTTTCGGGCCGGTGGTCAGCATTCAAGTCCGGGACCCACGGCTGGCAGCGTTGCACGGTGACCATCCTTCCCGCGAAGCCGATCGAGCGGATCAACGTTTGCGGCCTGTTCCGTCACCTCACCGGCACTGTGTGGTTTGACGACCTCCAATTGTGGACTGTGCCGCTTCCGGCCCAGGCCACCCTATTCGACGGCGTGCCGGTCACGCCGGTCGTGGGTCAGGCCGTGACCTATGGTCCTCCATCCAGACGGATGACGGACTGGTCCTGCCCTTCGATGCAAGAACGGGACACATGGTCACCACGGCGCCCGGGGGCCTATTCTTCCGCGATGTGGCCAATCGGTCCCACTTCGTTCAGCCCTCCGGCACGCTCGAAGAGCAGGCAGACGGTGCCATGGTGTTTGACGGCCGGGACCAATCACTCGCACTTCAGCTATCCTGCACCTATCGCGCTGTCGGAAGCGCAATCCGCATTGACGGCACGGTCCGCGACCTCAGTCACGCGGATCGCGCCGTCACGGTCTACTTCACCTATCCGGTTGATGCCGTAGGTTGGCTTTGGCACGACGACCAGCGAGTGAGCCGCCGGATCCAAGCCGGCGAGAAGTATGGCAATCTCGTTGACATCGGAGCGGGCACCAATGGCATGGCCTCCCGCTACCCCTTCGCCTGCGTCGGCGGGGACACGGAGGCCTTGGTGCTCGGGGCGCCACTCGATGTGCCGCGATTGTATCGCTTCGGATACGACGCCGACTCCCGTGAGCTGTATGCAGCAGTTGATCTCGGCCTCTCACCCGACACGGCGAAGTTCCCCTCAGAGGCCAGCTTCAGCCTCGTGCTCTACCGATGCGACCCCCAGTGGGGCTTCCGCAGTGCGCTGGAACGCTACTACGCCTTGTTTCCACAGTGCTTCACGAAACGCAACGCCAAAGAGGGCCTCTGGATGAACGGGACGCACGTGGACATCGTCGAGGGCTTCGAAGATTTTGGGTTCCAGTTCATGAAGCCCAACACGAACGTGCTCTTCGACGAGCTGCACGGGATCTACAGCTTCATCTATATCGAGCCCATGAGCCTCTGGCTTCACATGCTCAAGGATATGGAGCGCACTGAGGAGCAAGCTCTCGCGTACCTCGACAGCATGGCGGAGGCCGACAGCCCTGCGGGGCACGCGGCCCTAACCTCCGCCCTCGCAGACGTGAACGGCGAGTGGCACATGGGCCCCGCAAACCTGCCAACGTGGAGCGGCTTCTTCTTCTCCATGAATCCTGACCCGGACCTCATCCCCTCTCCGCCGGGTCGCCTCACTCAAGCGCAGCGCAGGCTCCGCGCAATCGAGTATGCTGTCAATCGGGCCGCCGCTCTGCACCATCCCGCGTGGCGGAACTGGAAGGACGGGTCGCAGATCTGGCAGGACGGCTACGCGCTTGTCCCTGGCGAAGGAAGAGATGGCTCATGCGCCGTGAGGATGGGCCGAACTGCGCAAGAGGAGGACGTGGGCGCAACGCAGCGGGTCGTGCTGAACCAGGACAAACCCCATCGGCTGACCGCCCGCGTCTGGACAAGGGCGGAGAACGTAGCCGGGGAGGCCGACAAGAACTGCGCGCTCTACGTTGACGCCGAGTACACCGACGGCACGCCCGGTTGGGGGCTCTTCCTGCTTCCTGCCCCAACCGGCAGCCATGACTGGGAGCTGCTGGAGCAGACGGTCACGCCCCCGAAAGCCGTGCGCTCGCTGGCCTTCCATCTGCTGTTGCGAAAGCCGCACACGGGCGCCGTGTGGTTCGATGACGCCTTCCTCGGACAGGGCGACAGCGACGAGAACCTCCTGCAGTGCGGGGACCTCGAGCCGGGAGGGGAAGGTGTCGAAGCGGCTTTGGACGGAACGTACCTCGACACATTCGAGCGCTGGGGGCTCGAGCGGAACTTCCGTCGAGAGCACTGGGTCGCCGCGGATACACCCCTTGTGTTCGACAGCGAGGGACGAGCGTGCGAGCTGATGATATTCCCAACACTTGAGTTCGCCCAAGAGGTCGCTGCACGCATGTGGGCCGACGGGAAGATGACCTTCGGCAACGGCACCCCCCGTGCGTTCCCCTGGGGTGCCCCCTGGCTTGACGTGTTCGGCCACGAGATAAACTGGGGCCGAGACGCAACGTACTCGCCTGAACCGGACTCGGTCATGAACTACCGCCGCGCCATCTCCTGCCAGCGTCCCTATCTACTACTGATGCACACGGACTACGAGCAGTTCAAGCCTGAGTGGATGGAGTTGCTCATGAAGCGCGCGACGGCCTACGCCTTCTTCCCCAGCCCGGGTGAGAACTATGGCAAGGGGCAAGAAACGTATTGGCAGAGCCCGGCGCTCTACAACCGCGACCGTCCGCTCTTCAAGAAGTACGTTCCTCTCATCAAAGCCCTCAACGCCGCCGGCTGGGAGCCGATCACCCACGCCCGATCCGACAACCCGAATGTGTACGTCGAGCGCTTCGGCAGGCCTGACGGGCCGCTGTACCTCACCCTCTTCAACGACAGCCACCAGCGCCAGACGGCGACGATCTCGCTGGACACCGAGGCGCTGCGACTCGCCCCTCCACCCGACGCCGTGCCCGAGCTGTTGCGTGGCGAGAGCCTTCCGCTGGATCAGGGACAACAGCTCGGCGTCGAACTGGCGCCGGAAGACGTGAAGGTGTTGCATCTCGCCGGATGAGGGAGTGTACTGCCCTGGTCTGAACCCCATATCTTGGTTCACTTGGAGTGAGAGTGGATGAGGGCGTATGGTAGTTTCGGGAGGACCGATGGTGATGCCGCGGAAGCGTTGAGCCGAGCACCAAATCGGATCGTCGCAGCCATCTCCCGGCACTTCTCACTGGACATCCAGTTGCGAAGTTGATCCAACTGGGGAGCCAACGAAATCCCAATCCGTAGTATCCTCTGCGGTCTCGATACATCCCTCAGATGGTGGTTCTGCACGACCCGGTAGCGGTGACTCGCGCCCCCCGGTCGTCCCGGGCTGCTCCTCATGTGAGCGACCAGTAGTCTGCTTGCGTAGTCTCCTCGGCAGCCCAAGCTCCTCTGGAACCATGCCTCTTCCCGGAGTCTGGGCACCAATGGGATCGGTGGTGCGCTCCGCCGCCGGCGGGAAGATGCCTGCTTCACAGGCTGAACATTCTCACTGCAGGTGGTATCAAGACGGGGGCAAGAGCAAGCGCTCTCCTATCAGAGAAGAAGGTGCCTGCGGCCCCAATGGCGAAGTCATCCTTAATGTGAGCTACTGTTCAGCGCATGCAGCAACGCTGCCCATTTGATACGGGCAATCTCGGGTCAGAGCAGGGCCGCAGAACCCCACGCGGTTGAGGCTTGGCACTTCGAGCCGGGACCTGGAGACAGTTCATCGGCATTCTCTCGTCGCGATGCCTTCCAGCGCCTGGCCACCGTCCGGGGGAGATGATGACCACTCAACAATTGCTCGTCTTCGGCGTTCTCGCGCTTACCCTCGCATTCTTCATCTGGAACCGCTGGCGGTATGACATCGTCGCGATGTTGGCGCTGCTGGCGGTTGTTCTCCTCGGGCTTGTGCCCCCTCGCGAAGCCTTCGCGGGCTTCGGCCATCCCGCTGTGATCATGGTGGCCGCAGTACTGGTGCTCAGCCGCGGGCTGACTAATGCAGGAGTAGTTGATAGTGTCGCCCGTATCCTCTGGCGCGTTGGAGACAGCCCGGCCGTGCAGGTTCCCGCGCTGACGGGTACCGTGGCCCTGCTGTCGGCGTTCATGAACAACATCGGCGCGCTGGCGCTGCTCATGCCCGTTGCCATCACGATCTCGCGCCGGAGGGGCAGCCCGCCCTCGATACTGTTGATGCCGCTGGCATTTGGGTCGTTGCTTGGCGGGATGCTCACGCTCATAGGTACCCCGCCCAACATCATCATCAGCTCATACCGCGAACAGGCGGGTCTGGATGCCTTCCGCATGTTTGATTTCTTCCCCGTCGGAGCCGGTGTGGCGGTCGTCGGCTTGGTCTTCATCAGTCTAATCGGCTGGCGGCTGACCCCGCAGAGGGTGAAAGAGGTCCCGAAGGACGATCTCTTCGACATCAGCGACTACATCGCGGAAGCTGAGATTTCGGAGGACTCGAAGTTTGTCGGCAGCCTGATCTCGGAGTTCGTTGCGGCGGTGCAGGAGGACGCCGAAGTTCTGATACTGGGGCTGTCTCGGGCCGGGCAGTGGGACTGGATGCCTTCGATGTATGGGATCCTCCGAGGCGGTGACGTGCTGCTGGTTGAGGCGGACCATGACGGACTTCAGGCCCTTGTCGATGTCGGTGACGCGGAAGTCGTGGGCATGGCCAACAGGGATGACAGAGTGAGGCAGGAGGTCCAGGAGCTTGATCTGCGAGAGGTCATCATCACCGCCGAGTCACGTCTTGTCGGGAGCACGGTCACGACACTTGATCTGCGCAAGCGGTATGGGGTGAACATTGCTGCGGTCGCCCGGCAGGGCGGGCAGTTGCGGAGATCGATCCGGACCATCCGGTTCGAGGTCGGCGACATCCTGCTGGTGCAGGGGCTGCGGGATGCGGTGTCGATAGCATGCTCCGAGTTGAGCTGCCTCCCGCTTGCGGATCGCGGTCTGCGGCTGCGGACTCCGCGCGGAATGCCGCGCACACTCAGCATCTTCGGAGCTGCGCTGGGCCTCTCCGCGCTGGGGTGGTTGCCCGCGGAAGTTGCTCTCTCCGCCGGCGCCGTCGCGATGGTGCTTGCCGGCGTTGTCTCGCTTCAGCAGGCGTACAAGAGCATTGATCTATCGATCATCATCCTGCTGGCGGCAATGATCCCAATCGGGCAGGCGCTGGAGACCAGCGGGGGCGCACAGTTGATCGCCGATGGACTATCACAGGTGTCGACCGCGACTTCCACCCCGGGTATGCTGGCGATTCTGATGGTAGGGACGATGTTACTCTCGAACGTGGTGAACAACGCCGCGGCCGCGATCCTGATTGCACCGATCGCGCTCAAGCTGGCGAGCGCCATGGTCGCGTCCCCCGATCCCTTCCTCATGGCGGTGGCGATTGCGGCGTCTGCCGCATTCCTCACCCCGATCGGGCACCAATCCTGCACTCTCGTGATGGCGCCGGGCGGCTATCAATTCGGCGACTACTGGCGGATGGGCCTGCCTCTGTCCATCGTCGTGATCGCCACGGCTGTCCCTCTGATCCTCTGGATCTGGCCGCCCTTCCCGGTGTAGCCGTGCTTCATACTGCACGTGGTCTGCGACGGGGGCACTCCATTCGCTGGATTCGGTCAGGAGCGAGATGGCCTTGATCGTCCGTCCTCCACGGTAGTAGGCGGCGGTCACCACGATCATGCTATCCGACGCGCCCTCGATCGGCACTGGTCTGAGCCACAGATCTTGGTCCACCTGGTATGAGAGTGAATGAAGGCATGTACTGGTTGGTTGGCTTCGCCGACACCTGATGAGTGTGGTGCTGGCGCACCACTGACTTGACAGCACAGCACGTCAACGGCGCATGCTAACGCATGAGGGGCTGGCCCCGGTCGTGTTCACACCACCTGCACACCGTCGGTCTGCCGTTGCCGTTGCCACCTACAGACGTCAGGATGAGAGTAGGAGAGGGACGCACGGCAGCCCACGACATCGCCCCAAGCGGTGAGCCTAACGGCACTACGAGAAGGAACGGCCCCCCTCCCCCCTCCGTAGGTTCCCCCCTCCCCCGTGATCGGACGGATGGACACGGAGCCACTCCAAGTAGCCCAGCCCCTGCCGGCAAATCTCACGGCACAAGCCCGGTCCCCACGTCTGCTGGCACCCAAGCCCCACCACTGGACGCCGCATCCTCCAGCGCGTGCTTGTGCCGCCAGAACGCAGCGGGCGAGCCGCCTGCACAGCGACGGCCCGCCCGGATGGAACTGCACGACCGAGCATCAGTCAGCGGTCGGGTACACGCCCCACCCATCCTCTCGCATTTCCTCCGTCATACAGTCCGGAGCCCTCTTCTGTCCATACTCCGCCCGGAGCAGTTCGGCCTCCGCCTCCTCGCGGCCGACCGGCGACGCGAAGCGCAACGGCCCCAGGGAATACATGCAGTCAGGCACACGCCCATACCACGCAAAGGACACCTACCCCCCCTCCGTTAACGGTTCCCCCCCACGAGATCGACGCCGGCAGCCAGCTTGTCCGCCATCACACGCACCCCCTCTTCTTCATGCCCTGCCAGATTGGTCTGAACCCCGTTTCCTGGTCCACCTGGAATGAGAGTTAATGAAGGGTTATAGTGGTTCCAGGAGGGCTGATGTCGATGAAGCGGAAGCGCTACACGGAGCCCCAGATAGTGTTCGCCCTGCAGCAGGCGGAGGCGGGGACACCAGTCGCTGAGCTGTGCCGCAAGATGGGTGTGGCCGAGGCCACCTTCTACCGCTGGAAGAAGCGCTACGCCGGCCTCGGC